>DASWSY010000322.1:0-4119 GCA_036402415.1 Rhizobacter sp.
CCACCACGTCGAGGATCGCGCCGCGCGTCACACGCACCAGCTTGTCCTGCGCGAAGGGCGGCAACTGATAGTGCAGGCCGCGCATCACGCCTTTTCGTGAACGAGAATGGTTGTCCTGAACGAACGTGACTGTTCGGCCGACCGCTTGGTCGAAGCGCTGTTGATTGAAGCTTTCCGTGAAGAAGCCGCGTTCGTCCCCAAACACCTGGGGTTCAAGGATCAGCACCCCCTCGATTGCAGTCTCGATCACCTTCATCAGAACACCTGGCTCTTGATGATCTGCATCAGGTACTGCCCATACCCGTTCTTGAGCATAGGCTGCGCCATGGCTTCGACCTGCTGTGTCGTGATCCAGCCCGAGCGGTAGGCGATCTCCTCGGGACACGCGACCTTGAGCCCCTGCCGCTTCTCCAGCGTGGCAATGAACTGCCCGGCTTCCATCAAGCTGTCATGCGTCCCGGTATCCAGCCACGCATACCCCCGCCCCATGATCTCGACGTTGAGCTGGTTCTGCTGCAGGTAGCGCGCGTTGACCTCGGTGATCTCGAGCTCTCCCCGCGCCGAAGGCTTGATGCTCGCCGCGATGTCGCACACCTGCTCGTCGTAGAAGTACAGGCCGGTGACCGCGTAGTTGCTCTTGGGCACCTTCGGCTTCTCTTCGATGCTCAAAGCGCGCTTCTGATCATCGAACGCCACCACGCCATAACGCTCGGGGTCGTGCACGTGGTACGCAAAGACCGACGCACCCGTCTCGCGCCCCGCGGCCGACTGCAGCAGCCGCTGCAGGTCATGCCCGTAGAAGATGTTGTCGCCCAGCACCAGCGCACTCGGCTGCCCGTTGACGAACTGCTTGCCGAGGATGAAGGCCTGCGCCAGGCCATCCGGGCTCGGCTGCACGCAGTAGCGGATGCTGATGCCCCACTTGGCCCCGTCGCCCAGCAGCGCCTCGAAGCGCGGCGTGTCCTGCGGCGTGCTGATGAGCAGGATGTCGCGGATGCCCGCCAGCATCAGTGTGGCCAGCGGGTAGTACACCATCGGCTTGTCGTACACCGGCAGCAGCTGCTTGCTGATCGCGAGCGTGGCCGGGTGCAGCCGGGTGCCGGAGCCGCCGGCGAGGATGATGCCCTTGCGGGTGGATGCGGTGCTCATGGGTGCGCTCGTGGGGTGGAGGTCAGGCCAGCACTTCGGTCAGCATGCGGTCGATGCCGGCCTGCCAGTGCGGCAGGGTCAGGCCGAAGGTCTGCTGAAGTTTGGAGGTGTTCATGCGCGAGTTGCCCGGGCGCCTGGCCGGGGTCGGGAAGGCGCTGGTGGGGACAGGCTCCACGGCGTCGGGCGCGACCTGGATCGGCTGGCCCTGGCGGCGGGCGAATTCGATGACGTGGCGGGCGTAGTCGTGCCAGTTCGTCTCGCCGGCGGCCACCGCGTGGTAGGTGCCCGAGAGCACGGGCTGCTGCAACGCGGCGCGCACGGCGTGCGCGGTGACGTCGGCCAGCAGGTCGGCCCCGGTGGGCGCGCCGAACTGGTCGTTGATGACGGTGAGCCGGTCGCGCTCCTTGGCGAGCTTCAGCATGGTCTTCGCGAAGTTGCCGCCGCGCGCGGCGTAGACCCAGCTCGTGCGGAAGATGAGGTGCTTGGTGCCGCTCGCACGGATGGCGTCTTCGCCTTCCAGCTTGGTCTTGCCGTACACGCTCAGGGGCCCGGTGGGCGAGTCTTCGATCCACGGGGTGCTGCCGCTGCCGTCGAAGACGTAGTCGGTGCTGTAGTGCACGAGCCAGGCGCCGATGGCCGCGGCTTCGCGGGCGATCACGCCGACGGCCGACGCGTTGATGGTGCGGGCGAGGTCGGGTTCGCTCTCGGCCTTGTCGACGGCGGTGTGCGCCGCGGCGTTGACGATCACCTGCGGCGCGACGGCGCGCACGGTAGCGGCCAGCGATTCGGGCCTGGAGAAGTTGGCCGCCAGGGGGCCGGGGCTGTCGAAGTCGAGCGCCACCACCTCGCCCAGCGGCGCCAGCGAGCGTTGCAGCTCCCAGCCGACCTGCCCGTTCTTGCCCAGCAGCAGGATCTTCATGCGGCCGACCGGTCGGCGTAGTTGCGGGCGACCCACTCGCGGTAGGCGCCGCTTTGCACCTGCGCCACCCAGTCGGCGTTGTCGAGGTACCACTGCACCGTCTTGCGGATGCCGGTCTCGAAGGTCTCGGCGGGCCTCCAGCCGAGCTCGCGTTCGAGCTTGCGGGCGTCGATGGCGTAGCGGCGGTCGTGGCCGGGACGGTCGGTCACGTAGGTGATGAGGCGGGCGTACGAGCCGGCGGTGTCGGGGCGCAGTTCGTCGAGCAGGGCGCAGATCGTCTTCACGATCTCGATGTTGGGCTTTTCGTTCCAGCCGCCGATGTTGTAGGTTTCGCCGACCCTGCCGCGCGCGAGCACTTCGCGGATCGCCGAACAGTGGTCTTTCACGTAGAGCCAGTCGCGCACCTGCATGCCGTCGCCATACACCGGCAGCGGCTTGCCGGCCAGCGCGTTGACGATCATCAGCGGGATCAGCTTCTCGGGGAAGTGATAGGGCCCGTAGTTGTTGCTGCAGTTGGTGGTGACCACCGGCAGGCCGTAGGTGTGGTGCCAGGCGCGCACCAGGTGGTCGCTCGCCGCCTTGCTGGCCGAGTAGGGGCTGTTGGGCTCGTACGGGTGGGTCTCGGTGAAGGGCGGGTCGGTCGGCTTGAGGGAGCCGTAGACCTCGTCGGTGGAGACGTGGTGGAAGCGGAAGGCCTCCTTGGCGGCACCCTGCAGCGACATCCAATGGCCACGCGCGGCTTCGAGCAGCGTGAAGGTGCCATTGACGTTGGTCTGGATGAAGGCACCGGGGCCGTGGATGCTGCGGTCGACGTGGCTCTCGGCCGCGAAGTGCACGATGGCGCGCGGCTGGTGCTCCTGGAGCAGCTTGTCGACCAGGGTCCGGTCGCCGATGTCCCCCTGCACGAAGATGTGCCGGCTGTCCTGCGCCAGCGACCGGAGGTTGGCCAGGTTGCCGGCGTAGGTGAGGGCGTCGAGGTTGACGACGGCCTCGCCGGTGGCCTCGATCCAGTCGAGCACAAAGTTCGCGCCGATGAAGCCGGCGCCGCCGGTGACAAGAATCATGGGTTGCCAGTGATGGGGTGGGAGGTGCGGGGCTGCACCGGCCGGGAACGGGGCGATTCTAGGGGCGGGCACGCCCACGAAAAGGGGCTTCGGAGGGCCGGGAGATAATCCCCGGATGACTCAGACAGCCGTTGAACCCGTCGGTACCGTGCCTTCACAAGAGGCGCCTGCCATTGCGCCAACTCCAGAGAACATGGAGTTCTCGTCCTTGGGACTGGACCCTGTGCTTGAAAGGGCCGTCGCCGAATCGGGCTACACGACGATGACGCCCATCCAGGCCAAGGCGATCCCCATCGTGTTGGCCGGGCGAGACGTGATGGGTGCCGCCCAGACCGGCACAGGCAAGACCGCGGCGTTCTCGCTGCCCCTGCTTCACAAGATGATGAAGCACGAGAACAGCAGCGCTTCGCCGGCGCGCCACCCGGTGCGCGCCCTGGTGCTGGCCCCCACGCGCGAGCTGGCCGACCAGGTCGCCAAGAACATCCAGACCTATTCCAAGCACACCAAGCTGCGGGCGATGGTGGTCTTCGGCGGCATCGACATGAAGCCGCAGACGCTGGAACTCAAGAAGGGCGTGGAGGTGCTGATCGCCACGCCAGGCCGTCTGCTGGACCACATCGAGGCCAAGAACTGCGTGCTCAACCAGGTCGAGTACGTGGTGCTCGACGAGGCCGACCGCATGCTCGACATCGGCTTCCTGCCCGACCTGCAGCGCATCCTGAGCTACCTGCCCAAGCAGCGCCAGACCCTGCTGTTCTCGGCCACCTTCTCGCCCGAGATCAAGCGCCTGGCCGGCAGCTACCTGCAGAACCCGGTCACCATCGAGGTGGCACGGCCGAACGAAACGGCCTCCACGGTCGAGCAGCACTTCTACAGCGTGAGCGACGACGACAAGCGCCGCGCGCTCAAGCAGATCGTCAAGCAGCGCGGCATCACGCAGGCCTTCGTGTTCGTCAACAGCAAGCTCGGCTGCGCGCGCCTGGCGCG
>DASWSY010000323.1:0-7844 GCA_036402415.1 Rhizobacter sp.
CTTCCCAGGACATCGCCCGAATCGCGAATCTGGCGCGGCTCGAATTGCAGCCAGACGAGAGTGAGCGCATGCTCACGCAACTCAATGGCTTCTTCGGCATCGTCGAGGCCATGCGGGCTGTGGATACCGCCGGCGTCGAGCCGCTGGCACACCCGGTCGCCGCGATCCAGGACGTGGCCCTGCGCCTGCGCGAGGACCGCGTCAGCGAGAGCGACCAGCGCGAGGCCAACCAGCGCAGCGCGCCGGCCGTCGAGCGCGGCCTGTTCCTGGTGCCCAAGGTCATCGAGTGAGGCCGGCCATGACCCAGCTCCACGACCTCACCGCGGCCCAGCTGGCCGAGCAGCTGCGCAGCCGCAGCGTCTCGGCGGTCGAGACCGCCCGCCATTTCCTCGCGCGCGCCCAGGCCCAGGTCGGGCTCGGCGCCTTCCTCGCGATCGACGAGGCCGCCACCCTGGCTCAGGCCGAGGCGGCCGACGCGCGCCTGGCGGCCGGCGACAGCGCCCCGCTGCTGGGCGTGCCCATCGCGCACAAGGACATCTTCGTCACGCGCGACTTCCCGACCACAGCCGGCTCCAGGATGCTGCAGGGCTACCGCTCGCCCTTCGACGCCACCGTGGTCGCGCGCCTGGGCGTCGAGGCCGGCGGCGCCGGCATGGTGACGCTGGGCAAGCTCAACTGCGACGAGTTCGCGATGGGCTCGGCCAACGAGAACTCGGCCTACGGCCCGGTCCGCAACCCGTGGGACGCGGCCCGCGTGCCCGGCGGCTCCTCGGGCGGCTCGGCCGCGGCCGTGGCCGCGCGCCTCGTGCCGGCTGCCACCGGCACCGACACCGGCGGCTCGATCCGCCAGCCCGCCGGTTTCTGCGGCGTGACCGGCATCAAGCCGACCTACGGCCGCTGCTCTCGCTACGGCATGATCGCCTTCGCCTCCAGCCTCGACCAGGCCGGGCCGCTGGCGCAGAGCGCCGAAGACTGCGCTCTGCTGCTGGATGCGATGGCAGGCTTCGACGAACGCGATGCGACGAGCGCCAACGAGCCCTTGCCCGGCTTCGCCGCGTCGCTCGGCATGCCCCGCGAAGGCGCCACCGCGGCCCAGCCGCTGAAGGGCTTGCGCATCGGCCTGCCGGCCGAGTTCTTCCCGGCCGCCCTGGCCGCCGACGTGAATGGCGCGCTGCGCAGCGCGCTCGGCGTCTTCGAGCAGCTCGGCGCGACCCTGGTCGACGTAAGCCTGCCCCGCACCGAGCTCTCGATCCCGGTGTACTACATCATCGCGCCGGCCGAGGCTTCGTCGAACCTGTCGCGCTACGACGGCGTGCGCTACGGCCACCGCGCCGCGAAGTACACCGACCTGCTCGACATGTACAAGAAGAGCCGCGCCGAGGGCTTCGGCCCCGAGGTGAAGCGCCGCATCATGATCGGCACCTACGTGCTCAGCCACGGCTACTACGACGCCTACTACCTGCAGGCGCAGAAGCTGCGCCGCATGATCGCCGACGACTTCCAGCAGTGCTTCGGCAAATGCGACGTGATCGCGGGCCCGGTGGCGCCCACGGTCGCCTGGCAGATCGGCGCGCAGGGCGACGACCCCGTCGCCGCCTACCTCGCCGACATCTTCACCCTGCCCGCGAGCCTGGCCGGCCTGCCCGGCATGAGCCTGCCCGCCGGTTTTGGCGAAGGCGGCCTGCCGGTCGGCCTGCAGCTCATCGGCAACTACTTCCAGGAAGCGCAGCTGCTCCAGGCTGCCCACACCTTCCAGCAAGCGACCGACTGGCACACCCGTGTGCCGAGCGGGTTCTGACCATGGCGACCACCCCAAAACTTGTCCGCGGCTACGAGGTCGTGATCGGCATCGAGACCCACGTCCAGCTGTCCACGAAGAGCAAGGCCTTCAGCGGCTCGTCCACGCAGTTCGGCGCCGCGCCCAACACGCAAGCCTCGCCGGTCGATCTGGCCCTGCCCGGCACGTTGCCGGTGATGAACAAGGGCGCCGTCGAACGCGCCATCCGCTTCGGCCTCGCGGTGGGTGCCAAGGTGGCGCCGCAGTCGATCTTCGCGCGCAAGAACTACTTCTATCCCGACCTGCCCAAGGGCTACCAGATCAGCCAGTACGAGGTGCCGGTGGTGCAGGGTGGCGGGGTCGAGTTCTACGTCGGCGACACCAAGCACAAGGTCAACCTCACCCGTGCCCACCTGGAAGAAGACGCCGGCAAGTCGCTGCACGAAGACTACGCCGGCCAGACCGGCATCGACCTCAACCGCGCCGGCACCCCGCTGCTGGAGATCGTGACCGAGCCCGACATCCGCTCGAGCGTCGAAGCCGTCGAGTACGCGAAGGCCTTGCATGCCCTCGTGGTCTGGCTCGACATCTGCGACGGCAACATGCAGGAAGGCAGCTTCCGCTGCGACGCCAACGTCTCGGTGCGCAAGCCCGGCGCCGACTTCGGCACCCGCCGCGAGATCAAGAACCTGAACAGCTTCAAGTTCATGCAGCAGGCGATCGACTACGAGATCGGCTGGCAGATCGACGAAATCGAGGACGGCCGCGAGATCGTGCAGGCGACCGTGCTCTTCAACCCCGACAGCGGCGAGACACGGGCCATGCGCACCAAGGAAGACGCGCACGACTACCGCTACTTCCCCGACCCGGACCTGCCGCCGCTGGCCATCGCGCCCGAGTGGATCGAGCAGGTGAAGTCCGGGATGCCGGAGCTGCCGCGGGTGATGGCCGAACGCTTCCAGCGCGACTACGGCCTGCCGGCGTACGACGCCTCGATGGTCACCCAGACCCAGGCCTTCGGCGCCTACTTCGAGGCCGCCGCGAAAGCGTCGGGCCAGCCCAAGCTGGTGGCCAACTGGATCATGGGCGAGATTTCGCGCCGCCTGAACGCCGAAGACCTGGGCCTGGACGCGAGCAAGGTCGACGCGGCCACCCTGGCGCAGCTCATCGGCCGCATCGCCGACGGCACCCTCTCCAACAACGGCGCCAAGCAGGTGTTCGACACGCTGTGGACCGACGGGGGCAACGTCGACGCCCTGATCGAGTCCAAGGGCTTGAAGCAGATGAGCGACACCGGCGAGATCGAGCGCATCCTGGACGAGGTGCTGGCGGCGAACGCCAAGTCGGTGGAGGAATTCCGCGCCGGCAAGGAAAAGGCCTTCAACGCGCTGGTGGGCCAGGCCATGAAAGCGACCAAGGGCAAGGCCAATCCGTCGGTGGTCAACGAGCTCCTGAAGAAGAAGCTCGGCTGAGGCTTACTTGCTGGCGGACTTGGCGTCGCCGCCCGGCGTGGCCGGCAGGCTGCCGGCCGGCGCGCCGGCCCAGAGCTTGCGCAGGCGGTCGAGCTCCACGTCGTAGAGCGCGTCGATGCGCTTGATCTCTTCCTTCTGGTTCTGCACCAGCGAGCGCTGTGCGGCTGCGGCTGCGTCGTTCGCATCAAGCTGCTGGCGCAGCTTGAGCGGCAGCTTCTTGCCCTTGTAGAACTCCATCTCGTCGAGCAGGGGCTTGCGCTCCTTCTGCAACTCGACCAGGCGGTCTTCGGAGAACTTCACGCCCTTGCGCACGTCGTCGAGCGCCGCCTCGCGGGCCTTGCTGTGCGCGGCTTCGTTGGGGAAGCGGGTGAGCAGGTTGCGGTCGCGGCGGATGGCGTCCTGCCGGGCAGCGCGCTCGAGGTCGGCCTGCCGCTTCTTGGCTTCGGCTTCGGCCAGCTCGTCGACGGTCATGGTCGGCGGCACCACCTGCTTCACCGAGCCGTCGGAATTCAGCAGGCGCTGCTCGCGCGCCAGGCATTCCTTGATCGGCCGGTCGGAGGTGAGCCGGCGGCCATTGCCATCGACGCAGCTGTAGATCTGCGCCGCCTGCACCCCGACCGTGGCCGCCACCAGACCGCCGCCCAGCACGAGCAGCCTGGCCGTGCGCCAGCGCAACACATCACACCCCATAGCGTTCTCGGTAAGCGGCCACGCGGGCGAAATGCTCGCCCAGGGCCTGGTCCTGGTTGGTCTTCAGATACTGCAGCAAATCGGACAGCGTCGCCACGGCACAAACCGGCAGCTTGAGCTGCCGCTCCACGAACTGCACCGCCGACCAGGGCGCATCGGCGCCGCGGTCGGTGGCCTTTTCCTGACGGTCGAGGGCGATCGCCACCGCACAAGGCGTGGCGCCCGCCGACTGGATCATGGAGATGGATTCGCGCACCGAGGTTCCCGCGGAAATCACGTCATCGATGATCAAAACGCGCCCGCGCACCGGCGCGCCGACAAGCGTGCCGCCTTCACCGTGATCTTTGGCCTCTTTCCGGTTGTAGGCGTAGGGCACGTTGCGGCCACGGCGGGCGAGTTCCATCGCCACGGCGGCGGCGAGCGTGATGCCCTTGTAGGCGGGGCCGAAGATCATGTCGAACTGAAGGCCCGAGGCGATCAGGCGCGCTGCATAGAATTCCGCGAGGCGCGCGAGCTTGGCGCCATCGTCGAAGAGGCCGGCGTTGAAGAAGTAGGGTGACAGCCGCCCGGCCTTGGTCTTGAACTCCCCGAACCGCAACACACCGGCCTCGACCGCGAACTTCACGAAGTCCTGGGCCAGGGTGTCGGCCGCCGTGCCGGTTTGCGCGCTCGGGGTCATGGGGGAGTCTCGTCGTGTTTCGTCTGGTGTCTTTGAACCTGAACGGCATCCGTTCCGCCGCCACCAAGGGCCTCCTGCCGTGGGCCGAGGCACTGGGCGCCGATTGTATGGGGGTGCAGGAGATCAAGGCGCAGGCCGCCGACATCGCCGAGCGCTTCGACACCGTGCACGACATGACCGGGTATTTCCATTTCGCTGAGAAGAAGGGCTACTCGGGCGTGGGCGTGTACACCCGCAAGGCGCCCAGCGACGTGGTCGTGGGCATCGGCGCGCCCGAATTCGACGCCGAAGGCCGTTACATCGAATGCCGTTTCGACACACCTTCGCGCAAGTTGTCGATCATCAGCTGCTACTTCCCGAGCGGCTCGTCGGGTGAAGAGCGCCAGCAGGCGAAGTTCCGTTTTCTCGCCCTGATGACGCCGTGGTTGCGGCGGCTCAAGGCCGAGCGCGAGTTCATCCTCGTCGGCGACATCAACATCGCCCACAAGGAGATCGACCTCAAGAACTGGAAGGGCAACCAGAAGAACAGTGGCTTCCTGCCCGAAGAGCGCGCCTGGATGACGCATTGCCTCGACGAGATCGGCCTGGTCGACGTCTTCCGCAGGCTCAACGACAAGGCCGAGCAGTACACCTGGTGGAGCAACCGCGGCCAGGCTTATGCCAAGAACGTGGGCTGGCGCCTCGACTACCACCTCGCCACGCCCGGCATCGCGGCGCTGGCCCGCAAGGAGCACATCTTCCTCGACCAGCGCTTCTCCGACCACGCGCCGCTCATCATCGACTATGACTTCACGCTCTGAGCCCGGCCGGCCCGATCGGGTGAATTGACCGCGACCGGCTCGTCTGTTTGCGCGATCGGGGGCCGACACCCGCTTCCTAGAATGAAATTCGCCTGCACGGTGCAGGCCGTTCAGGAGGAGCGAGACATGCTGAAGAACACCACCCTGGCCGCACTGGCGACCCTGTGCTGCGCCGCCGGCGCCCAGGCCGGCGAGCTCTACACCGGCATCGGCACGCATGGCCTGATGCTCGGCTACGCGCAGCCGGTGGCACCGCACGTCACGCTGCGGGCCGACTACGCGAGCGCGGGCAAGCGCACCCGCCAGGAGCGCGAGGAAGGCATCGACTACGACGCCAAGCTCACCTTCCACCGCATCGGCCTCTTCGCCGACGCCTTCCCCTTCGCGCCGGGCGGCTTTCGCTTCACCGCCGGCGTGACCTTCAACAACTGGAAGGTCGACATGGACGGCCGCGGCAACGGCGGCACCATCAACCTTGGTGGCACCGACTACACGATGACGGCCGACGACCGCTTCAACGTGAAGATCGAGTTCCCCAGGACCACGCCCTACATCGGCATCGGCTATGGCCACCAGCTCAGCACCGGCTGGGGCTTCGTCTTCGACCTGGGCGCCTCCATCGGAAAGGCCAAGGTCAGCGAGACACACTCCGGCCCGAACCTGAGCCTGGCCGACCAGGCCGACATCGACCGCGAGCTGGCCGAGATCCGCGACGGCGCCGGCAAGGTGAAGGCGATCCCGCTGATCGCCATCGGCTTCAACTACCGGTTCTGACGCCGGCCGGGCCGGGAAACACCCGGCCCCAGGCATCCACCAGTCCCCGTCCGCCGGGCTGCGTGCTACGGTCCGCCGGATGGAACAGGCGTCGCCTTCGCCGCTGTCGGTCTCGCTGGCGTACGTGTCCGCCCTGCTGCAGGCGGCCGACGTCTCGCCGGCCCACGCCTCGCAGCTGATGCACCCGCTCGGGCTCGACCCCGACGACTGCCACGCCCGCCTGGACGAACACCAGTTCGCCACCCTCTACCGCTCGCTGGCCGTCGCGCTGGACGACGAAATGCTGCGCTGCTTCTCGCGCCCGCTGCGCCCCGGCACGCTCAAGTTCACCTGCCTCGCCCTGCTCGACGCGAAGAACCTGATGGTGGCGCTGCACCGCTGGTCGTACCTGTCGCGCCTGATGCAGGACGACTTCTACCTGGAGCTGACCCCACAAGGTGACACGACCCGCATCGCCATCGTGCAGGTGCCCGGTGCGCCAGCGCGGCGACCCTTTGCCAGCGACCTGATGCTCAAGGTGATCCATGGCGTGGCCTCCTGGCTGGCCGGCCGGCGGCTCGCCCTGGTGCGCACCGACTTTCCCTTCGCGCGCCCCGAGTTCGCCGCTGACTACGAACGGCTGTATCCCGGGCCGGTCTTCTTCGGCCAGCCGCAGGCGGCACTGACGATGGACACCGCACTGCTGCAGCTGCCCATCCGCCGCTCCAAGCCCGAGCTCGACGACTTCCTGCACCGCGCGCCCGCCGACTGGTTCTTCGCCGTGCCGCGCGAGCCCAGCCTGGCGCTGCGCCTGCGCGACTACCTGACCGAACGCCTGCCGCGCCCGGCCACCGCGGAAAACGCCGCCGAGACCCTGCACCTGTCCATCCGCACCCTGCACCGCCGCCTGGCCGACGAGGGCACGAGCTTCCAGCGGGTGAAGGACGAGTTCCGCCGCGACCGCGCGCTGCAGATGCTCATCAAGAGCCAGACGCCCATCAACCTCATCAGCGAACAGCTCGGTTTCGACAGCAGCGCCTCGTTCCACCGCGCCTTCCGCGGCTGGACCGGAGAGACGCCGGGGGCATTTCGCGCCGCAGGCACGCCGCCGCGCTGAGCGCCCTAGGATCGGCCCACTCAGAAGCAGTTGGAGCCCGTCGTGTCGCTTGAAACCCTCGAATTCGAAACCGCCCCGAACCCCACCCGTAGCGTCATCGTGCTGCACGGCCTGGGCGACGACGGCCACGGCTGGGCCCCCATCACCCAAGAACTCGAGCTGAGCTCCCTCGGCGCGGTGCGCTTCGTGCTGCCGCACGCGCCGTTGATGCCGGTGACCATCAACAACGGCTACGTGATGCGCGCCTGGTACGACATCCTCGGCACCGACCTCGCGCGCCGCGAAGACGAGAAGGGGCTGCGCGCGTCTCAGCAGATGATCGAAGCGCTGATCGCGCGCGAGAAGGCGAGGGGCATCCCGGCCTCGCGCATCGCGCTCGTCGGCTTCTCGCAGGGCTGCGCGATGGCGCTGCTCGCCGGACTGCGACATGGCGAGCGGCTCGCGGGCATCGCGGGCCTGTCGGGTTACCTGCCGCTCGCGGCGACCACCGCCGCCGAACGCAGCGACGCGAACCGCGAGACGCCGCTCTTCCTCGCCCACGGCACGGAAGACCCGG
>DASWSY010000324.1:0-2703 GCA_036402415.1 Rhizobacter sp.
ATGCGAAGCTGCAGCTCGTCGACCGCGGCCGCGAATCCGAGCTGGAAGGTGTCGGAGTAGCGGCCCTTGTAGATCGGGTTGGCGCCGCGCACGGTGTAGGCCACTTCCACCGTGTCGCCCAGTCGCACGTCGTTGAGCAGCACCAGCAGCGTCTGCACGCCGGTGAGGGTGAGGCGCTCCAGGCCCTCTTCGCGGCGCAGCAGCTCGATGCGGGCGCCTTTCAGGCGGTCGAGCCTGGTGCCGTTGCGCCACACCACGGCCTCGTGCAGCGCGACCGTCTGGAAGGCGGGGTTGAAGTAGATCTCGGCCTTGGACAGCACCTGCACGCCGGCCGAGTCGGTAATCACGGCGCGGGTGCGGGTGTAGGCCTGCTCGGAGCCGTCCTGGCCGAGCAGCGTCTGCGCGTCCATCAGCGTGACGCGGTAGCCGGGCGTGCCGGCGGCGGCGGTGGTGGCGACGCTGCTCGGCTGGACCGGCTTCACCCATTCGGGCGTGCGCTCGATGCGGTAGCCCGGGGCACCGGCCACGGCGGCGCGTGCGGGCGGCTTGGCCGCGGCCTTGGCCGCCGGCTGTGCGCCCGACAGGCCCGGCAGCACGGTGGCGGCCGCACACAGTGCCATGATCGCGAGGTGATGAAGCAGTCGGGACGGTGCGGCGAGGCGGCAGTGCGGCATGGGCAACCCTGTTGTCTGCGGCCATTATGGGGAGCGGGCCCGCGCCGCAGGGGCGTGGCCGGGAGCTTGGCGTGCCCTACCGTGTGATCGTTCTCGGGTCGAGCCCGGCCACCTTCGACGCCGCCCCGGGCGAGACGCTGCTGGCCGCCGCGCGCGCCCAGGGGGTGCTGCTGCGCAGTGCCTGCCGCAACGGCACCTGCCGCGAATGCCGCTGCCTCGTGGTCGAAGGCCGCCTGCGCCACGTCATCCCCTGGCCCGGCCTGAGCGCCGAGGAGAAGCTGGAAGGCTGGGCCCTGCCCTGTGTGGCCGAGGCCGAGAGCGACCTGGTGCTGCAGGGGCGCTGAGGCGCGGGCTCGTCAGCCGCCCGAGAGGCTCTGCGCGTCGTGCGCGATGGAATCGTCCAGGTGGCGCGTGCAGTCGACCAGCTCCAGCGCGTGCGGCGGCGTGGCGCCGCAGATGGTGACCGAGGTGTTGCCCACGCGCAGCGGCGTGTCGCCCCCCTCGTGGCGCAGGTGGCGCGCGAGCAGGGCGCGGATCACGAGGCCGTGCGTCACCACCACGAGGTGCCCGTCGACACGGCCGCGCAGCGCCACCATCTGCGCGAAGGCCAGGGCCACGCGCGCCTCGAACTCGCTCACCGATTCGCCGCCGGGCGGCGCGTCCTCCAGGGTCAGCGGGTTGTAGCCTAGGCTGTCGTAGGGCTGGCCGCGCAGCTCGCCGAAGTTGCGCTCGTGCAGCAGCGGCGTCGGCGTGATCGGGGCGCGGGTGGCGGCGGCGATGGCCTGGGCGGTCTGCATCGCGCGCGGCAGGTCGCTGCTGAGGATGGCGGCGATCTTCAGGCCGGCCAGGCGCCGCGCCACCGCCTGCGCCTGCTGCAGGCCGGTGGCGCTGAGCGGCGTGTCGGCCGGCTGCAGGGTGCGGGCCACGTTGAGCGGCGTCTCGCCATGGCGAACGAGGATGATGGACATGGCGTGCGGCCTCAGGTCGGGGCTGCCATTCTGCGCACGGGCGCGCCGCTTGTGCAGCCACCTTGGCGACGTGGCGGAATGTCGCGGGAATGCGAGACTGTGCAAAGCCCCCATCCCGTTCCAGAGTGCTGCCATGATCTCCCCCGACGTCGTCCCGATCGACCTCAGTTCCGCCGGCAAGCCGCCGCGGCCCTCGGCCACGCTGGTCGTCGTGCGCGACGCTCCCGGCGGCATGCAGGTGCTGCTGCTGTGCCGCGCCGAACGCGGCGACCATAACAGCGGCGCGTGGGTCTTCCCCGGCGGCACCGTCGACAGGACCGATGCGCAATGGCGCGGCCTGTGCGATGGCGGCGACGACGCGGCGATGAGCCGGCAGCTGGCCCTGGCCGAAGGCGGGCTTGACTACGCGATCGCCGCCATCCGCGAGTGCTTCGAAGAATGCGGCCTGCTCTTTGCGCGGCGTGACGGTGCGCCGGTCGGCAGCGATGCAGAGCGCCTCGCACCCTGGCGCGCGCCGCTGAACGCGGGCGAACGCAGCCTCGGCGCGTTCTGCGCCGCCGAAGGCCTCACGCTCGCCGTCGACGAACTCGCCTACTTCAGCCACTGGCTCACGCCGCTCGGCCGCGCCAAGCGCTACGACACCCGCTTCTTCGTCGCGGTGGCGCCCTCGGGCCAGACGGCGCGGCACGACGGCACCGAGATGGTCGGCATGCACTGGCTGCGCCCCGCCGATGCGCTGGCGCGCAGCGATTCGCTCAAGCTCATGGGGCCCACGCGCGCCACGCTCACCGCCATCGGCGCCTTCGACACCACCGCCGCGCTGATGGCCTACGCACGCGGCCCGCGCACCGTGAGCCTCATCAACCCGCGCATCGGTGCCGGCAGCCAGGGCCTGCGGCCGGTGATGCCGCACGAGTACGCCTGGGCCGAGATGGGCCGCATCGACCCGCTGGGCCACGGCACCGCGTCGTACGAGATCGTGCCGGGGCGGGCGGTGAAGCTGTCGCCGCACGTGATCCGCGTCACCGCACCCAACCCCAGCGTGATGACCGGGCCTGGCA
>DASWSY010000325.1:0-6162 GCA_036402415.1 Rhizobacter sp.
CCATTCCGCTGAGCGACTTCCACCGCTACCTCGCCGCGCGCGCCATCGAGGTGGAAGGTCAGCCCGGCTGAGGCTAGCCGCACCGGCTTCAGCGCATCAGCACCCGCCGCGCCAGGAACGACAGCCCATCCACCGCCAGCACCAGCGCCATCATCGCCAGCAGTACGGTGCAGCTCTCGTGCATCTGGAAGAGGCTCAGGTGGTAGCTGAGCATCTGTCCCAGACCGCCAGCGCCCACCACGCCCAGCACGGCGGCGGCGCGGATGTTGTTCTCCCAGCGGTAGAGCGCGTACGACAGCAGTTGCGGCAGCACCTGCGGCAGCGTGGCCCAGAGGAACACCCGCGCGGCCGACACGCCGCGCACGCGCAGGGCCATGGCCGGCTCCGGCGGGGTGTTCTCGATCGATTCGGCGAAGAGGCGCCCCAGCACGCCGGTGGTGTGAAGCGCCAGCGCGAGCGTGCCCGGCAGCGGGCCGAGGCCCGCGGCGACGAGCAGCAACGAGGCCCACACCAGCTCCGGCACCGAACGCAACACGTTGAGCACGCCGCGTGCAACGCCGCGGGCTGCGACGTGGCCGCGCACGCTGGCGGGCAGTGCGAGCGCCAGACCCGCCGCCACGGCGAGCAGCGTGCCCAGCAGCGACATCGCGAGCGTCTCGCCCGCGCCCTGCAGCGTCTTGCGCAGGAAGCCGGACGACAGGTCGGGCGGGAAGAAGCTCGCCCCGAACCCGGCCATCTTGTGCAAGGCGTCGGGCGACAGGAAGTCGGCCCAGCGCAGGTCGAGCGACGCGAAGCTCGCCACGACGAGCGCGGCGATGCCGGCCAGCACGATCAGGGCACGCCGGCGCGCGTTCATGCGATTTCCCGCCGAAGCCACGCGCTGAGCCGGTCGCTCAGGGCCACGAGCCCCACGAACACCAGCAGGATCGCCCCCACCTCGGCACCGGCGAACATCTTGGTGGCGGTGTCGAGCTGCTGCCCGAGCCCGCCCGCGCCGACGAAACCCAGCACCACCGACGAGCGGATCGCACATTCCCAGCGGTACAGCGTGTAGCTCGTGAGCTCGGGCGCGCACTGCGGCAGCGCGCCGTAGAAGAAGGCCTGGAGCCGGCCGCTGCCGTTGCGCAGCAGGGCGAGCGTGGGCGTGGCGTCGCTGCTGTCGAGGATCTCGGCGTAGACCTTGCCGAGCATGCCGCCGTAGGCGATGGCGATGGCGAGCACCCCGGCCGTGGGCCCGAGCCCGACCACGCGCACGAAGACCAGCGCCCACACCAGCTCCGGCACGGAGCGCAGCACCACCAGCAGCCAGCGCGCCGCCTGGCGCAGCGCCCAGGGCGCGCGGCCCATGCGCGTGCCCACCGCGCTGGCCGACAGGCGGGTGCTCGCCAGCAGGGCGAGCGGCACCGCGATCACCCACGCGAGCGTGAGCCCGGCGGTGGCGATGGCCACCGTGCGCCAGGTCTCGCGTGCGAGCAGCGCCAGGAACTCGGCGTCGTGGCGCGGCGGCGCGAACTCGCGCACGAACTGCCAGGTCGACGCGAGGCTGCGCGCATCGGCGAGCACCAGCGGGTTGAATTCCGTCCACACCACGAGCGGCCACAGCAGCACCGCGCCGGCGAGGAGCATCGACCAGCGGCGCAGCCAGGCCGGGTCGTGCAGCGGCGGGGTGGCGCCGGGCTTCAACGGCACATCGCCTGGGGCAGCGGCGGCGCAGGCGGCGGCGCCACGACGGGCGACGCCTCGGCCTCGCGGCCGGCGTAGAGCGCGCGCAGGGCGTCGTCGGACAGGCCCCCGGCCGGCCCGTCGTAGACACACTCGCCGTCGCGCAGCGCCACGATGCGGGGGAAGCGCTCGCGCGCCACCGCCACCTGGTGCAGGCTGCACACCAGCGTGCGCTGTTCGCGCCGGGCACGTTCGGTGAGCGTGGTGATGACCTGCTGGGCGCGCGTCGGGTCCAGGGCCGACAGCGGCTCGTCGATCAGCCAAAGCTCGGCCTGCGACACCAGCGCCCGCGCGAGCCCGACCCGCTGCCGTTCGCCGCCGGAGAGGCGGTCGACACGTTCCCAGAGCTTGTCGGCGAGGTCGAGCGAGGCCAGGGCCTCGTGCGCGACCGAGGCCTGCCGCGGGTGCCACAGCGTGCGCAGGCTCTCCCAGAGCCCCATCGACGGCAGGCGCCCCGCCAGCACCGCGGCCACCACCCGCTGGCGCGGCGGCAGCGGCGGCACCTGCGGCGCGAGGAAGAGCCGCGCGCGCAAACGCTGGCGCTGCGCAGCGCTTGCGCGCCACGGCGTCACGTCGAAGAGCGTCAAGTCGCCCGACAGCGGCTCCAGCGCACAGGCCAGCGCCATCAGGAGCGTGGTCTTGCCCGCGCCCGACGCGCCGATGACGGCGAGCTGCTCGCCGGGCGCAATCCGCAGGCTGAGGTGTCGCAACGCGGCGCTCCGCGCGCCGGGCGCGGCGGCCACCGACAACTGCTTCAGCTCGATCACTTACTTCAACAACCCGGCGTTTTCCGCCGCTGCGCGAATGCCGGCGTAGTTCTCGGGCTTGGTCGGCACGAAGCGTGCGGCGCGCTGCAGTGCGAGGATCTCCTTGCCCTGCGGCGTGTTCGCGTCGAGCGCGAGGAAGGCCGCCTTGATCTTCTCGCGCAGCTCGGCCGGCATGTCGGCGTGCACCGTCCAGTTGTAGTCGTAGTAGGGCGGCGTGGTGTAGAACACCTTGACCTGCGTGGCGTCGACCTTCTTGTCGGCGACGAACTTCTCCCACACCGAGATGTTGAGCGCGCCGGCGTCGACCTTGCCGCTGGCCACCGCGGCGATGGTGGCGTCGTGGGCGCCCGAGAAGCTCACGCGCTTCAGGTCGGCGTCGGGGTTGATCTTGGCGGCCAGCAGGAAGCTGCGCGGCATCAGGTGGCCCGAGGTGCTGGAGGCCGAGCCGAAGCTGAGCGTCTTGCCCTTCAGGTCCTCGAGCTTCGCGATGCCGCTCCTGGCGTCGGCGATGAAGACCGAACGGAAGCGTTCGTCTTCCTCGCGCTGTACCAGCGGCACCGCCTTGCCGCCCGAGCGCACGTGCGCCTGCACGAAGGTGAAGCCGCCGAACCAGGCCAGGTCGATCTTGCGGTGGACCAGCGTTTCCACTGCCGCGGCGTAGTCGGTGACCGGCGTCCACTCCACCTTCATGCCGAGCTTCGACTCGAGGTAGGCGCCGAGCGGCGCGAACTTGCGCGCGAGCTCGGTGGGCGACTCGTCGGGGATGGCGGTGACGCGCAGCACCGGGGTCTGCGCGTGCGCGGCCCACGGGGTGGCGGCCAGGGCGGCGAGGCGGAGCAGGTGGCGGCGGAGCAGGTTCATGGCGTCGAAGCGGAAGTGGTTCGGGAACCGGGATTAGGCCATCGCGGCGATCTGCCGGGCCAGCGTGGCAATCCCGGTGGGCGTGAGGTCGCCGGTCTCGACGCGGCGTGCCTGGGTGAGGCGCTGCAGGTGGCGGCCCTGCGAGCGGGCGTAGAGCGGGTCGTAGTGCTCGGCCATCAGCGCGGCGAAGAGCGGGCGCAGCTCTCCGGCGCGTGCCCAGGCCTGCCACTGCGCGAGCGTCTCGTTGGGCAGCAGGCCCTTCAGGCCGCCGAGCTTGTCGGCGAGCGCGGGCGGGTCGTCGCCCAGCCAGGCGTAGTCGCGCAGCAGGTAGGCCAGCCGCGCCTCGTGCGTGGCGGCGATCTCGACCACCGGGCTTTCGCGCAGGCGCAGCAGCAGCGCATCGGGCACGGTGATGCGGCCGATGCGCCGGCTCTCGGCTTCGACCCACACGCGGCGCGACGGGTCGAGCGCTTCGAGCGCCACCATGAGCTGCGTCTCGAAGCCCTTCTGCGACGGCTGCTCGCGCCCCGGCACCGCACCCAGCACCGAGCCGCGGTGCGCGGCGAGGGCTTCGAGATCCAGCACCTGCTCGCCGGCCTCGCGCAGGGCCTGCAGCACGCGGGTCTTGGCGCTGCCGGTCGGGCCGCACAGCACCTGCAGTTGAAGCGCGGGGCAAAGCGCCTCCAGCCGCTGCATGACATGGTGGCGAAAGGCCTTGTAGCCGCCCTTGAGCTGCTGCGCGTCCCAGCCCACCAGGCGCAGCCAGGTCACGAAGCTGCCGCTTCGCATGCCGCCGCGCCAGCAGTAGACGAGCGGTCGCCAGTCGCGCGGCTTGTCGGCGAAACGTTCCTCCAGGTGGCGGGCGATGTTGCGCGCCACCATCGCACCGCCGATCTTGCGTGCCTCGAAGGCCGAGACCTGCACGTAGGTGGTGCCGGTGATGCGGCGCTCTTCGTCGCTCAGCACCGGGCAGTTGACGGCGCCGGGGATGTGGTCGAGCGCGTATTCCGAGGGCGAGCGGGCGTCGATGATGACGCTGAACTCCTTCAGATCTTCAACGGTGTAGAGCTTGTGACTCATCGCTGGTTTGGTCGACACTCGCGGGCATGGACCCGATCAAATTGACTTCGTTTTCCCACGGCGGCGGCTGCGGCTGCAAGATCGCGCCGGGCGTGCTGGCCGACATCCTGTCGCGCGCGCCGCAAGGCCTCATTCCGCCGGAGCTGATGGTGGGCACCGAGACGGCCGACGATGCCGCGGTGTACCGCCTCAACGACCAGCAGGCGCTCGTGGCCACCACCGATTTCTTCACGCCGATTGTCGATGACCCGCGCGACTTCGGCCGCATTGCCGCCACCAACGCCATCTCCGACATCTACGCCATGGGCGGCACGCCCATCATGGCCCTTGCGCTCGTGGGCATGCCGCTCGACAAGCTGCCGCTCGAGGTGATCGGCGCCATCCTCGAAGGCGGCGCCAGCGTGTGCCGCGAGGCCGGCATCCCCATCGCAGGCGGCCATTCGATCGACGTGCTGGAGCCGATCTACGGCCTGGTGGCGCTGGGCCTGGTGCACCCGCAGCGCGTGCGCCGCAATGCCGACGCACGAGAGGGCGACGTGCTCGTGCTCGGCAAGCCGCTCGGCGTGGGCATCCTCTCGGCCGCGCTGAAGAAGGGCCGGCTCGACGCCAAGGGCTACGCCGAGATGCTGCGCCACACCACGCAGCTCAACCGCGTGGGCAGCGTGCTGGCCGAGATCGACGGCGTGCATGCGATGACCGACGTGACCGGCTTCGGCCTGCTCGGCCACCTGCTGGAGGTCTGCCGCGGCTCGAAGCTCGCGGCCGAGGTGGAGATGGCGAAGGTGCCGCTGATCGCCAGCGCGACCGCGTTCGCGCGCGAGGGCCTGGCCACCGGGGCGTCGGCGCGCAACTGGGCGGGGTATGGCAGCGCGGTGGTGCTCGACGCCTCGCTCGCGCCCTGGCAGCAGGCGCTGCTCACCGATCCGCAGACGAGCGGTGGGCTCCTGGTGTCGTGCGCGGCCGACGCGGCCGACGCGGTGCTGGCGCGCTTCGACGCCGCCGGCTTCGACGATGCGGCGGTGATCGGCCGCCTGGCCGCCGGCGAGCCCCGCGTGCGCGTGGCCTGATCAGCCCGCGGGCGCCACCCGCACCATGCGTTCGATCAGCCGGGCCAGCGCATGGTCGAGGTCGTCGCAGCGCCCGGTGTGCACCGGCGAGGTCTGGATCACCGTGCTGCGCGGTGCCACCAGCCAGTCGAAACGCTCGCGTGCCGACAGCCGGCCCAAGGCGCCGGCGGCGTCGCCCCCGGCGCAGATGTCGGGGATGGCCTCGAGCGTGGCGCGCACCGGCACGAGGTCGAGCCCGGGCGCCAGCGCCAGCACACGCGCTTCGTCGAGTTCGATGCGTGCCTTGAGGTAGCCCGCGCGCTTGCACGACACGATCGCGCCCACGTTGACGAACTCGCCCCGCTCCACGCGCGGCACCACGCGCACGATGGCGTAGTCATACGTGTGCAGCGTGGGCACGGGCGGCCTCCTCCATGAAGGCGCGCGGTGCCTGCAGCCGGCGCTTGAAGTAGTCGACGTAGGCGCGTCGTTGTGCATCCGGGCCCGAGAAGAACGGGTCGGGCAGGAGCCACGCGTCGGGGATCAGCGCCACGATCTCGCTGATGCGCTCGGGCCTGAGCATCGCGACCATCGCGGCATCGACCTCGTGCAATCGGTTGGCGAAGGGCAGCAGCACGTGGTCCTTGATGGGCACGAAGGGCTTCGCCGCGCGCTGCAGGAAGTCG
>DASWSY010000326.1:0-7822 GCA_036402415.1 Rhizobacter sp.
AGCTGCTGGCGCAGGCCCTGCGCGCCGAGGGCATGACCCTGCCCGACACCGACCCCAACGATGCCAACGCCGTCGCACTGTGGCAGGCGCTCACGCGCTGGAGCGGCAACCGCACGCGGGCCGACCTGCTGACCGACATCGGCCTCGGCCGCAAGATCGCGATCATCGTCGCCAAGCGCCTGTCGCAGCTCATGCTGGAGCGCGGCTCCAAGCCCGACGCCCTCACCCTGACCATGGGCCGCTACGCAGCGCAGGACGACCTCACGCCCAGCCAGGGGCTGGTGGTCATCGACGGATCCGAAGGCGCCTCGGTGCAGATGGCGACCTGCTGCCGCCCGATCCCGGGCGACGACATCGTGGGCTACCTGGGCCGCGGCGAAGGGCTTCTCGTGCACACCGCCGAATGCAGCATCGGCAAGCGCCTCTTCGAACGCGACAGCGAACGCTGGATCACCGTCGACTGGGCCGAGGAACCCGTGCGCCCCTTCGAAGCTGGCATCACGCTGCTGCTGAAGAACGGCAAGGGCGTGCTGGCGCAGGTGGCGTCGGCCGTGAGCGCGGTCGAAGCCGACATCACCCACATCGACATGGACGACGAGCCCGCCGCCGAGACGACCGAGCTGCGCCTGCTCATCAGCGTGCGCGACCGCCAGCACCTGGCCGATGCGATGCGCACCTTGCGCCGAGCGCCGGCGGTGCTCAAGGTGCTGCGCGTCAAGCCCTGATCGATCAGGCCTTGGGTTCGGGCCTCGGGTACACGACGTCCACCACTTCGAGCTTTTCGAGCCCCCCCGGCGTGACGAGCGACACCTCGTCGCCCACCCTTGCCTTCAGCAGGGCCCGGGCGACCGGCGAGATCCAGCTCACCTCGCCCTTGAGGTTGTCGGCCTCGTCGATGCCCTTGATCGTGATGGTGCGCTCGTCCCCCTGCTCGTTCACGTAGGTCACGGTCGCGCCGAAGAAGATCTGGTCGTTCCCGTGGTGGGCCGACGGATCGGCGACCTCTGCAATGTCCAGCCGCTTGGTCAGAAAGCGGATGCGGCGGTCGATCTCGCGCAGCCGCTTCTTGCCGTAGAGGTAGTCGCCGTTCTCCGACCGGTCGCCGTTCTTCGCCGCCCACGACACCACCTCGACGACCTTCGGCCGCTCGACGTCGAGCAAGGACATCAGTTCCTCGCGCAAGCGCCGGTAGCCCTCGGGCGTCACGTAGTTCCGCGTGCCGGCGGGCAGGGGCGGCAGTCCCGGGCCGTCGTCTTCGTCTTCGTCGCCTTCCGGCTCCTTGGTGAAGGCCTTGTTCATCGGTCCATGTCGCGGGTTCAGGGCTTTGGGCTCGGATTCTGCCGCTTGACGTGGATCAAGCGCCGGGCCATGTCCGCTTCTAGGATAAGTACATCCTGAATACAGGTTCGGCGCGCCTCCCGCACCACGGGCACTCCCCGCATGAAACTCACCCGCTTCACCGACTACAGCCTGCGGGTGCTCATCTACCTCGCGGCCCAGCCCGACCGGCGTGCCACCGTTACCGAGATCGCGCGCTGCTTCGAGATCTCGGAGAACCACCTGACCAAGGTCGTGCACTTCCTCGGCAAGGCAGGGTGGCTGAACACGGTGCGTGGCAAGGGTGGCGGCTTCACCCTGGCCCAGCCGCCAGCGCAGATCGTCGTCGGCGAGGTGGTGCGTCGCACCGAAGGCGTCGACATGCCGGCGGGGTGTTTCGGCGACAGCCCGCAGCGCTGCCGCATCGAGCATCTCTGCGAGTTGCGCCATACGCTGCAGCGCGCGGTCGACGCGTTCTACCGCGTGCTCGATGGCTGCACCCTGGCCGACATCACACACGATGGCGAAGCGCTGGCGCGCGTGCTCTTCGTGGAGCCCACACGCAGCAGCCCGAGCGCTGGCACACCCGCTTGAGTTGACCCTATGTCCGCGCACCTTCTTCGCCTCGACGAACCGCCCTGTCCCGGGCCGGTGCCCCAAGGCTTTGCCTTGTGGTCGCTCGGCTTCCGACCGTTCTACCTGCTCGCCAGTGTCTTCGCAGCCATGTCCGTCGGTTTGTGGTCGCTGCAATTCACCGGCTGGTGGCCCCGGCCCTACCTGCCAGGGCCCCTGTGGCACGCGCACGAGATGGTGTTCGGCTTCACGCTGGCCGTGGTGGTCGGTTTTCTCTTCACCGCTGGACGGACGTGGTCGGGGCGCCCCACACCCACGGGCCGGGCGCTGATGGCGCTGGCGGCGCTGTGGCTGGCGGGCCGCGTGCTCGTGCTCACGCCGTGGGCGTTGGCATCGGCAGTCGTCAACGCGGCCTTCCCGATCGCGGCGGCCGTCGGGCTGGCCATTCCGTTCTGGCGCTCGCGCAACCGGCGCAACCTGTTCTTCATAGGCCTGCTGGTGCTGCTGGGGCTTGCCAACCTGGGCCTGCACGCGGCACAGCTCGGCCTCTTCGCCCCGCCCCATGGCGTCGGCTTGCCGCTCGCGCTGGACGTGGTCCTCTTCATCATGGCGGTGATGGGCGGGCGCGTGATCCCGATGTTCACCAACAACGGCGTGCCCAATGCCGGCGCGGAGCGGCACCTGTGGGTCGAGAGGCTCGCGCTCGGCAGCGTGCTGCTGCTGCTGGCCGCCAACGTGCTGGGTCTCCCGGCCATGCCGATGGCCTCGATCGCCGCGGTGGCAGCGGTCGCACATGGCACGCGCCTCGCGCTGTGGCGCCCGTGGAAGACCTGGCGCAAGCCGCTGGTGTGGGTGCTCCACGCCGGCTATGCGTGGATCGTGGTGCATCTCGCGTTGCGGGCTGCGGCCGCGCTGGGCGGGGTGCCATCGTCGGCGGCGGTGCACGCATTGACGGTGGGCGCGATCGGCGGCCTGGTCATCGGCATGATGACGCGCACCGCGCGAGGCCACACCGCACGGCCATTGAAGGCCGATCGAGCCGACACCTGCGCCTACCTGCTCGTGGCGTCTGCCGCCATGGCGCGCGTCTTCCTGCCGCTCGCCGTACCCGGGTGGACGATGCCGGCCATCCTGGTGTCGGCAGCGCTGTGGTCCCTCGGCTTCGGCCTCTTTGCCGTGCGCTACGGGCCCATGCTCAGCCGTCCGCGGCTCGACGGCCAGCCTGGCTGAGACCGGCGGCCCGGCCCCAGCGCGGCAGGGTGAGGGTGGCGGCCTCCGCCAAGGTCGACGCCGCTGGACCGGCGCCGTCAGTCCCGGTCTTTTCGGGTGAGCCTGAAAGCGATCACCACGATGCCGGCGTACACGGGCAGCAGCAGATAGAGAAGCCGGCTCGGGTCGAACACGAACTCGCCGGTGCTGCGCGTTTCCAGCACCACCTCCATCCCGACCAGAAAGAAGAGCCAAGGCAATGCGATGGCGAGGAAGCGGATGAGGGAATGCATGGCGAAACGCTGAACGACGGAGCCGGTGTGCGAATGTTGGCAGGGCTTGTGGCCATCGTGAACCACCGAAGGCGGTGGGTGTCCCGCGGGTGACGGTGGCGAGACGAGGCGGTTCGCAGTCGGTCTTGGAGTTCAAGCGCCCAAAGACAAACGCCCCAGAGGCGTGAGCCTCTGAGGCGTTTGTCTAGAACGAACTGTTCTGGCGCGGCTGGCAGGATTCGAACCCACGACCCCTTGGTTCGTAGCCAAGTACTCTATCCAACTGAGCTACAGCCGCGAAGCCTCGAACTATAACACCAACTTCGCGGCCGGCTACAAACTGGCGGCTTGCCGGTAGCAAGAAGCTGCGCGCTCGGTGTCGGACTGCTGGTCTGCGAGCCGCGCCAGCAGCAGCCAAGCACGGCGGCGAGACGCCTTGTCGAGCGCAGGGGCCGATGCAGCCTGTTCGAGCAGCAGGCCGGCCTTGCCCCAGAGTTCGCGCTCGGCCAGCGCACAGCCCACGGCATAGGCCACGGCCGGCTCGCGCGGGTGGGCCTGCGCCGCGGCTTCGAGGCGCGCCAGCCAATCGGGCGTGAGACCTTCCACGCACGCCACCAGCCCCTCGGAGAGCGCGACACGTTCGTCTTCCGTGAAGTCGCCCAGGCGCTCCCAGAACGGCCGCAGCCACGCGCGCCCCTCGGCCTGCGCGCCGAAGGACGCCAGGCGCGTGGCCGCGCGGGCGGCCACGAGAGGATCGCGCCGGTCGGCTGCATCGAGCGAGAACCAGGTGCGGCGCACCTGGTCGGCATCTCGCGCGCCGTCGAGCGACTCGAAGGCCAGCGAGCGCAACAGGCCCTGTGCGGCCGCCTTGGAGAAGGCCTGGTGCTTGGCCAGCAGGCGCGCCGTCTTCAGCGCTTCGTGCGGCTGCTGCGCCAGCCGGCACGCCTGCAGCTTCAGGCGCAAGGCGTGCGTGCGGCGTGCCACGCCGGGCGGCAGGACGGACAGCAGGCTCAAGGCCCGGCTCGCGTCGCGATCGTCGAGCGCCCATTCGGCGGCCAGCAGGCGGGCGCCTTCTTCGGCCGAACGCGCCGCGCTACTGCGGCTGCTGAGTTCGAGCGCCTTTTCGAGCTCTTCGTCGCGGCGCGCGCGGTCCTGCAGTTTGTGGGCGCTGCCGGCGGCAAGCAGGTGGCCGAGCACGGTGAACTCGTTGTCCTGCGACAGGTCGGGCGTCTCGGCCTGGATGAGCAAGGCACGCTGCGCCGCTTTCTGCGCGCGGCTGTAGCGACCGCCAAAGAACTGCGCGAGCGCATCGCGCAGTGCCGCCTGGGCCGTGCGGTCGCGCCGCGCGACGCGCCATTCGTGCGCCTTGCGTGGCAGGCCGACGAGCGCGCTCACGGCCTGGAAGACAGTCACGAGCGCCAGGCAGGTCGCCAGCAGGGCGATCAGGAACAGGTTCATCGACACGTCCATGCGCCAGCCGCCCCAATAGAGCGACACCAGCCCATCGTTGGCGCCGAAGGTGGTGGCCGCCACGACGGCGACCACGAAGAGCAGGACAAACCAGACGACCGCGCGCATGAAACCGGTCAACGTCCTGCGTTGGCCGCCGCCAGCGCCGCCAGCGTGTCGTCGGGCCTGGGCAGGCCGACCTGCCGTGCGCCCGCCGCCACCTGCTTGAGCAGGTCACCGGCAACACCGGTGCGGCGCGAGCTGCGGTCGAAGTAGCGGTCGAGCGCCTGCTGCGCGCTCTGCACGTCGGTCTGCACCGCGTCGAACTGGCGGCTGAGCACTGCCAAGCGTGCATTGAGCAGCCGCAGCTTGAGGTTCTCGCGCAGGAAGAAGGCCTGCTCCGGCGCGAGCAGCATCGCCTCCGGATGATCGATGCGGGTGACACGGACGAGCGTACGTGTCTCGCCCCAGAGCTGCTGCCAGGCGTTGTGCCAGCGCTCCGACACCACTGACGTCCAGCCGGTGGACGCCCCAGGGGCCGACGCCGAGCGCGTGGCGGGCTTGGCCGCCGCGGGCTTCGCGTCCTTGCGCGGCTCGGCCTGCGACAGCAGCGGCAATTCGTCGACCAGCCGGATCGCCTCGTCGAGCTTGATCGACAGCACCGCGATGTCGGGCACGCCCACGGCCTTCACGCGATCGATGTCGCGCGCGATCGCACGGCGCACACCCTCCAGGCGCGGCTGTGCATAGCGTGCGAGGCGGTCGTCGGCCTGCTTGAGCGCCGCCACCAGCGGCTCGGCGCTGCCGGTGATGGTGGCCTGCTGCTGCGCGACTCGCAGGCTGGCGTCGATGTCGACCAGCACGTTTTCATCGCGCGAGCGCGACAGCGACTGGATCAGGTCTTCGAGCTGCGTGCGCTGGATCGAGACTTCGGCCAGCCGCGCTTCCAGCAGCGTGACCTTGGCGGCGCTCTCTCGTGCCGTTTCGTCGGCGCGCTTGGCGAGCAGCCGCGCCTCGCCGGACAGCGTCTGGCTGTCCTGCTGGCGGCGCACGAGTTCCTGTTCGAGCTTGCGCACACGCTGCTGCGCCGACCATGCGAGCCCGAGGGTCACGGCGACGATCAGGGCCATCACGGCCACCAGCACCGGCACCCAGCGGCTGCGACGCGGCACGACCGCGGGCGCAACGGCCTCGTTGGCCGCGGGTGTCAAGGGGGTGGGGGTGACATCGCTCACGATGCGATCGATTGTATGCAGGCCACCACGGCCTCAGCGCTCGGGCGGGCTTCGATCACACGGCCGATGCCGAGGCCACGCGCGGTCTGCGCAATGCGCGGATGCGTGGCCAGCGCCAGCGCCTCGGACCACGCCGCATCGGGCGCCAGGGCCTGCAGGTTGGTGACGGCCTCCGAGCTGCTGAAGAGCCACAGGTGCTGCGAGGGCGCGGCCAGTGCCTCGCGCAGCAGGTGCTGCTGCGAGGCCGACAAGGCCGGCGCGCTGCGCGAGTAGGCCGCCACGAACTGCAGCACCGCGCCACGCTCGCGCAGGCGCTCGGCGAGCCAGTCGCGGCCGCTGGCACCGCGCACGATCAGCACCTTGCGACCCTGCCAATCGTGCTGCGCCAGTTGCGCCCACAAGGCTTCGGAATCGAACTGCGGCGCATCGGCCGCCGGCTCCATCACGGCCCGCACCCCGAGGCCACGCAACACGCGGGTGGTGCCGGGCCCGGGCGATGCGGCAGCCAAGGCCTCGGGCCACGCGGCACCATCAGGCCGCCCGTCGAAGAAGCAGGTAGCCGCATTGGGGCTCACGAACACCACGAGCGCCAACTCGGGCAGGCCACGCCACGCGGCGGCCAGCGCCGCGGCGTCGGCCGCCGGCGCGATGTCGATCAGGGGCAGTGCGTCGGCGTCCAGGCCAGCCTCGCGCAGCAGGCGCACCCACTCGTCGGCCTGGGCCGCGGGCCGGGTGACGAGCACGCGCATCAAGGGGCCGCCAGGTACCCGTCGGCCCCGAGCACGCGCAGGCGCGCCGCGGCTTCTTCGCCCAGCGCGCTGGCCGCGTCGGCGTCATCGACGGCCGACGACTGCACCGAGACCCGCAGCAGCGGCCGCGTGGTGGCCTGGCCGTCGCCGAGCGCCGCGCTCAGGTGCAGCGCACCGTCCTGCCACACGGCATGCGCGGCAAGCGGCATGCTGCAGCTCCCGCCCAGCGCACGCGACACGGCACGTTCCGCGTGCACCGCGAGCCAGGTCGGGCGATGGATCAAGTCGGCAAGCTGGGCGCGCAGCGGGCCCGCGTCGGCCAGCACCTCGATGCCGAGCGCGCCCTGCCCGGCCGCGGGCAGCATCTCGCCCGTGTCGAACACCGCGCGGATGCGCTCGGCCAGTCCCAGGCGCTTGAGGCCCGCGGCGGCCAGCACGATCGCGTCGTACTGGCCTTCGTCGAGCTTGCGCAGGCGGGTGTCGAGGTTGCCGCGCAACGGCTCGATCTGCAGGTCGGGGCGCAGGGCCCGCAGCAGCACCACGCGGCGCAGGCTGGAGGTGCCCACCTTCGCGCCCTGCGGCAGTTCGTGGAGCGAGGCGAAAGTGTTGGAGACCAGCGCGTCGCGCGGGTCTTCGCGCTCCAGCACGGCGGCGAGCGCAAAGCCGTCCGGCAGCTCCATCGGCACGTCCTTCAGCGAATGCACCGCCAGGTGCGCGCGGCCCTCTTCGAGCGCTGTCTCCAGCTCCTTCACGAAAAGTCCCTTGCCGCCGACCTTGGACAGCGTGCGGTCGAGGATCTGGTCGCCGCGCGTGGTCATGCCGAGCAGGCCCACGTCGAGGCCGAAACGCGACTTCAGCAACGCCTGCACATGCTCGGCCTGCCAGAGGGCGAGGCGGCTTTCACGGGTGGCGATCAGGAGCGGAGCGGGGGCGGCATGCGGCATCGGGCGATGCTAGCAGGGCGCCTCGTGCGACACCCCCGAGCGGCACGTTGGTAACCTGCGGGTAACGCGGCAGC
>DASWSY010000327.1:0-4128 GCA_036402415.1 Rhizobacter sp.
AGCGTCACGAGCTCCGCCCCGAAGGCCTCGGCCCAGGCCTCGAAGACCCGCGCCATGCAGTCGCAGGTGAGGCGCGCGCACAGGAGCGCGGGCTTGGGCAGGCCGCCCCAGGGCGCCCGCTCGCCCAGGTCGACGAGGGTGGTGGCCAGGCCCACGCTGCAGTAGCGGCACAGGCTTTCGTCATAGCCGAGGGCGTTGAGCCCGTCGAGGTACTCGTGCGACAGCCGCTTGGCCGCGACCACCGCCGACCACCACTGGTTGGTGACCACCGGCACGCCCATCACGTGGAAGAGGTCGTGCGGCGCGTCGGCGTTGATGATGGCGTAGGGGCGACGCTCGTCGAAGACCTCGCGCCGCAGTTCAGCGAACCAGGTCTTCTGCCGCTCGGAGGCGGCGGCGGTGCAGCTCAGTTGTTTGTCGTGGGACATCAGGAGGTTCGCAAGGCGAGCGACTGCACGAACTCGCGCAGCGCCGCGGCATCGGGCTGCGCCGTGCGCAGCACCAGGAATGGAAGGCCGCGCCGTTGGAGCTCGGCGCGGTGCGTGGGGAAGTCCCAGCCGTGCACGTCGTCGGGCACGGGCAGGTGGAAGAGCACGCCGTCGATCGAGATCTGATCGAGCGCGCGCAAGAACCAGGCTTCGCGCGCCTCGCGCGGGTGGATGCGCGGGCACGGCACCTCGGCCTGGTAGTGCTGCGCCAGCGCCCGCAAGGGCTCGCCGTCTTCGGCCACGAGCGGGCCCGCGCTGCGCGTGCCCCAGGGGTCGTCCTCGGCGACGATCACGGCACCCGCCGCGTCGACCGCGCGGTGCAGCGCCACATGGTCGAGCGGCACCCCCTTGACGAGGAGGCGCGGGCCGGCGGGCGGTCGATGCTCCGGGTACAGGCGCAGCGCCGCCGGCAGCAGCTCGGCGTAGCGCTGCGGCGCCATGAAGCGCGCCGCCCCGTTGAGCACCTGCGCCGTCTCGCCGCGCCATTCGCAGGGCAAGGCCTGGCGCATGTGCTGCAGGCCCTCCTGCGCGCGCCGCACCGCGTTCACGCTGCGGATGGCGGCCTGCAGCCGGGCCTCGCCAAGCGGCTGGCCGGTGAGGCGTGCGAGCGCCTCGGCCAGGGCCTGGGTGCGGGCGAGGCCATAGCCGCGCTGCGCCTCGCCCTGGGTGTGCGGCAGGTCGTAGAGCAGCAGCGTGGGCATCTGCGGCGCGCGGCCCAGGCGCACCAGCTCGCGCAGCGAGAGGTAGAGCTTGTGATAGGGCTCGGTGGACCGCGGGATGACCAGCGCGCGCAGGAACGCCAGCTCCCCGCGCAGGGCCTGCTCGCAGATGGCGCGCACGTCGGGGTCGTAGAAGGTTTCGAGCCATTCGTCGGCCAGCGGCGTGGGGCCTTCGCCGCCCGTCACCTGCACAGGCATCGCCCCCGCCGCCCCGATGAGCTCCACCGGCACGGTGTGGCCCACCACGCCGATGACCGGGCAGCCGGACGAGGCCGCGGCGCGCGCCGCGCCCAGCCGGTCGGCATAGGCACCGGCGAGTACCTGCCAGGCGTCGCGAGGAGTGGGATTCATGCGGCGAGCGGCTTCGCGAGCGAGTGGTGGAGGAAGGCCTGCAGGCGCTCCGTGCTCGGCGCAGCGAACACCTGGCGTGCCGCACCCTGCTCGACGATGCGCCCGCGCTCCATGAACACCACGCGGTGCGCCGCCTCGCGCGCGAAGGCCATCTCGTGCGTCACCACCACCATGGTCATGCCCTGGCGCGCGAGGTCGGTCACCACGGCCAGCACCTCACCGACGAGCTCGGGGTCGAGCGCGCTGGTGGGTTCGTCGAAGAGCATCAGCCGCGGCTTCATCGCCAGCGCCCGGGCGATGGCCACACGCTGCTGCTGGCCGCCGGACAGATGGCGCGGGTAGGCATCGGCCTTGGCCTTCAGGCCCACACGGTCGAGCAGCGCCATCGCGTGCGCCACGGTCGCCTCGCGCGGCTCGCCGCGCACGCACTGCGGGCCCATCGTGAGGTTGTGCAGCACCGTCATGTGCGGGAAGAGGTTGAACTGCTGGAACACCATGCCCATGCGCCCGCGCTGCGCCGCGATGTCGCGCGCCGAGAGCGGCACGAGGCGCGCGCCGCGGTGGCGATAGCCGAGCAGTTCACCGTCGAGGTAGATCGCGCCGGCGTCGATGGCTTCGAGCTGGTGCGCGCAGCGCACGAGCGTCGACTTGCCCGAGCCGGACGGCCCGATGAGCGCGAGCACTTCGCCTTCGTGCACGTCGAGGTCCACGCCGTCGAGCACGCGTGGCCCGCCATACGACTTGGCCACGCCCCGAAGCGACAGCACCGGCTTCATGCGGCTGCCACCGCGCGGTGGCCTCGCGAATAGCGCCGCTCCAGCCAGCCGAGCAGCAGGTAGAGCAGCGAGAACATCACCAGGTACCAGATCACGCCCACGATCAGGAGCGGGATCACCTCGAAGTTGCGGCTGTAGATGGCCTGCACCGAGAACAGCAGGTCGGCCATCGCGATCACGCTCACGAGCGAGGTGCCTTTCAGCATGCCGATCACCTGGCTGCCGGTGGGCGGCACGATGAAGCGCATGGCCTGGGGCAGCACCACGCGCCAGAAGATCTGGCCGGGGCGCATGCCGATGGCGCGTGCCGCGTCGCGCTGGCCGTTGTCGACCGACAGGATGCCCGCGCGGATGATCTCGCTCATGTACGCGCCTTCGTTCAGCGCGAGGCCGAGCAGTGCGGCGGTGACCGGGGTGATGAGCGTGTTGGTGTCGATGCTGGCCCAGGTGGGCCCGAAGGGCAGGCCGATCTCGACACGCGGCAGCAGGTACGCGAGGTTGTACCAAAAGATGAGCTGGATCAGCAGCGGCGTGCCGCGGAAGAGCCACACGTAGACCGAGGCCAGCCAGCGCCCGGGCACGAAGGGCCCGAGCTTGAGCAGCGCCGCGGCGATGCCGAGCACGATGCCCGCGCCCATGCCGGCGAGCGTGAGCAGCAGGCTGGTCGCGAGCCCTTGCAGCACCGTCGGTGCGGTGAGGTACTTGAGCACCGTGGGCCAGCCGAAGCCGGGCGTCTTGATGGCGAACCAGACGAGCTGGAACACCACGAAGGCGAGCGCGACGGTGGCCAAGCCATAGCCGATGCCGGGCCGGCGACTCGCTCTCGCGGCGTCGTCCGCCGGGTTCAGCGTCATCGCCTGCATCACTGGCCCACGTTCATCTTCGGCGCATCGAGCCGCACGGCCGAGATGCCCCACTTGTTCATGATGCGGTCGTACTCGCCGTTCTTCCACAGCACCTGCATCGCCTCCAGGATCACCGGCGCGAGGCCGCCCGACTTGCTGACGACGAGGCCGAGCAGGTCCACGCCCTGCGCCTGCGTGGTGTCGGCGAACACGCCGAAGCGCCCCGGCGTGGCCTGGATGGTGAAGAGCGCCGCGGTCATCGTGAGGCCGGCCAGTTCGGCGCGGCGCGACTGCACCGCGAGCACCGAGGCGTTGTGGTCGGTGAAGGTGAGCACGGTCGGCGGCTTGGCGCCGCTCGCCACGCAGCGTTCGCCCAGGCGCTTGACCACGTCCTCGATCACCGTGCCGGAGACGAGCGCGACCGACATGCCGCACATCTGCTGCGTCGACTCGACCTTCTTGCCGCCCTCGGTGAGGTAGAGGAAGGACGGGCGCGTCTGCGTCCACACCACGAAGTCGAAGCGCGTCTCGCGTTCCTTCGTGTCCTTGATCGGGCCCATCGAGAGGTGGTAGCGGCCGGCTTCCACGCCCGCGAGCATGGCGGGCAGGCCGCTTGCGAGGTGCTGCTCGATCTTCACGCCGAGCACGGGCTCGAGCGCGCGGGCGAAGTCGGTGTCGATGCCGGTGAAGGTCTTGCCGTCGGTGGTGATGCGGTAGGGCGGGTGCGAGTCGCCCACGAAGCGCAGCACGCCGTCCTTGCGGATCGACTCGGGCAGCTTGTCGCGCAGGTTCTGCGCGTTCGCCGCGGCACAGGTGGCGACGACGAGGCCGAGGAGGAGGTGTCGGAGGGGGGTCTTCATGCTCGGCTCCCGCGTCAGAAGATGTGGACGATGCCGAGGTCGTAGCTCTTGCGCTTCGGCCCGAGCTCGGGCTTGAGCCCGTTGAAGTC
>DASWSY010000328.1:0-4413 GCA_036402415.1 Rhizobacter sp.
CGAACTTGGCATCGGCATCGGCATGCAGCGTGCGCCAGTAGGCGATGGCCTGCTCCAGCACCACGCCGGTCGGCGAGAACGGACGGCCCTGCACGTAGTTGATGGTCGTCTCGTCGACCCCGATCAGGCCTGCGCGCGCGCCCGCCTCGATCGCCATGTTGCACACCGTCATGCGGCCTTCCATGCTCAGCGCACGGATCGCAGAGCCGGCGAACTCGATGGTGTACCCCGTGCCGCCGGCGGTGCCGATCTTGCCGATGATGGCGAGCACGATGTCCTTCGCACCGCAGCCCTTGGGCAGCGTGCCCTCGACCTTGATGAGCAGGTTCTTGGCCTTGCGCGCGAGCAGCGTCTGCGTGGCCAGCACGTGCTCGACCTCGCTGGTGCCGATGCCATGCGCCAGCGCGCCGAAGGCGCCATGCGTGGAGGTGTGCGAATCGCCGCAGACGACCGTCATGCCGGGCAGCGTGGCGCCTTGCTCCGGGCCGATCACGTGCACGATGCCCTGGCGCTTGTCGTTCATCTTGAACTGCGTGATGCCGACACGGTCGCAGTTCTTGTCGAGCGTGTCGACCTGCAGGCGCGAGATCGGGTCGGCGATGCCGTGCGAACGATCCGTTGTCGGCACGTTGTGGTCGCTGACCGCCAGGTTAGCCGAGATGCGCCAGACCTTGCGGCCGGCCAGGTCCAGCCCTTCGAACGCCTGCGGGCTCGTCACCTCATGGACGAGGTGGCGGTCGATGTAGAGGACGGCGGTCCCGTCTTCTTCGGTGTGGACGACGTGCTCGTCCCAGATCTTGTCGTACAGCGTGCGTCCCATGATGGCTCTCGGGCTGGGGAAATCCGCGGAAAAGAGTGAGATTTTAGGCGCCCAGAAGCAAAAACCCCGGCGCCAAGGCCGGGGTCTGCGTGCAAAGCGAGCGCTTTTCCGGCGTTAGGCGCGCTGTGCAATGGGTTTGACGTCGCGCGCGGTCGCACCGGCAAATAGCTGACGCGGACGGCCGATCTTGTACTCGGGGTCCGAGATCATCTCGTTGAGCTGGGCGATCCAGCCAACCGTGCGGGCGAGCGCGAAGATCGCGGTGAAGAGGCTCACCGGGATGCCGATCGCACGCTGCACGATGCCGGAGTAGAAGTCGACGTTCGGGTAGAGCTTGCGGGCGACGAAGTATTCGTCTTCCAGCGCGATCTTCTCGAGCGCCATGGCCAGCTTGAACAGCGGGTCGTTCTGCAGGCCGAGCGCGCCCAGCACTTCGTGGCAGGTTTCGCGCATCAGCTTGGCGCGAGGGTCGTAGTTCTTGTAGACCCGGTGGCCGAAGCCCATCAGCTTGATGCCGGAGTTCTTGTCCTTCACCTGCTTGATGAACTCGCCGATCTTCTCGACGCCGCCCATCTTCTGCACGTCTTCCAGCATGTTGAGCGCCGCTTCGTTGGCGCCGCCGTGGGCAGGGCCCCACAGGCAGGCCACGCCGGCCGCAATGGCGGCGAAGGGGTTGGTGCCCGACGAGCCGCACAGGCGCACGGTCGAGGTGGAGGCGTTCTGCTCGTGGTCAGCGTGCAGGATGAAGATGCGGTCCATCGGGCGCACAAGCACGTCGTTCGGCTCGTACTCTTCGCACGGGGTGGCGAACATCATGCGCATGAAGTTGCCGGCGTACGAGAGGTCGTTGCGCGGGTAGATGTAGGGCTGGCCGATGCCGTACTTGTAGGCCATGGCCACGAGCGTCGGCATCTTGGCGATCAGGCGGATCGCGGCGATTTCGCGGTGCTGCGGGTTATTGATGTCGGTGCTGTCGTGATAGAAGGCAGACAGGGCACCCACCAGGCCCGTCATGACGGCCATCGGGTGGGCGTCACGGCGGAAACCGCGCAGGAAGAACTGCATCTGCTCGTTGACCATCGTGTGGCGGGTGACCGTCTTCACGAAGTCGTCCTTCTGCGTGGCATTGGGCAGCTCGCCCTTCAGCAGCAGGTAGCAGGTCTCGAGGTAGTCGCAGTTGGTGGCCAACTGCTCGATGGGGTAGCCGCGGTACAGCAGCTCGCCCTTGTCACCGTCGATGTAGGTGATGGACGACTGGCACGAGGCCGTCGACAGGAAGCCCGGGTCATAGGTGAACTTGCCAGTCTGGGCGTAGAGCTTGCGGATGTCGATCACATCCGGGCCCACGGTGCCCTTGTAGACGGGCAGGTCCATGGCGGGGCTGCCGTCCGAGAACGACAGGGTGGCTTTCACGTCTGAGGGTGTCATGGGCATTCCTTCTTGAGAGTCTTGGAAATCACACGGCTCAGTGCTTGTGCTTGCGCATCAGCCCGAGCACTTCGAATACGTCGTCTCGCTGCAGCTCGCCTTCGGGCTCCTTGCGGGCCAGCAGCAGGTCCAGCAGGTCGTTGTCCGACAGGTCCATCAGCGCGAGCAAGCCCTGGGCCTGCGCCTCGGTGATGGCGTTTCCCTGGCGCTGGAAGAAGCGCTCGACGAAGAGGTCGTTCTCCAGCAGCCCGCGGCGGCAGCGCCAGCGCAGCTTGGAAAGAGCACGTTCGTCGATCAGGGCTTGCATGGCGGGGCGGGTTGACGGTCAGACGGCGCGGCGCACCATCAGTTCCTTGATCTTGCCGATCGCCTTGGTGGGGTTCAGGCCCTTGGGGCAGACGTCGACGCAGTTCATGATGGTGTGGCATCGGAACAGGCGGTACGGGTCTTCGAGGTTGTCGAGACGCTCGCCGGTGGCCTGGTCGCGGCTGTCGGCGATGAAGCGGTAGGCCTGCAGCAGGCCGGCGGGACCGACGAACTTGTCGGGGTTCCACCAGAAGCTCGGGCAGCTCGTGGAGCAGCTCGCGCACAGGATGCACTCGTACAGGCCGTTGAGCTCGTCGCGTTCCTCCGGCGACTGCAGGCGTTCCTTCTCGGGCGGCATGCTGTCGTTCACCAGGTACGGCTTGATCGAGTTGTACTGGGTGAAGAACTGCGTCATGTCCACGATCAGGTCACGGATGACCGGCAGACCGGGCAGCGGTTTCAGGACGACGACATCCGGCAGCGTGCGCATGTTGGTCAGGCAGGCCAGGCCGTTCTTGCCGTTGATGTTCATCGCATCCGAGCCGCACACGCCTTCGCGGCACGAACGGCGGAAGCTCAGCGTCGGGTCGACCGCCTTCAGCTTCATCAGCGCATCGAGCAGCATGCGCTCGGAGCCGTCGAGTTCGACCTCGATCGTCTGCATGCGCGGCTTCGCGTCGGTGTCGGGGTCGTAGCGGTAGATCTGGAAAGTTCTCTTCGTCATGTCTGTTCCTGCGGCGGGCTCAGAACGAGCGGACCTTGGGCGGGATCGATTCGGCGGTGAGCGGCTTGAGGTTCACCGGCTTGTAGTCCAGGCGATTGCCCTCTGAATACCAGAGGGTGTGCTTCATCCACACCTTGTCGTTGCGGCCGTTCGGGAATTCGGGGCTGTCGCCGTAGTCGTTGACGGTGTGGGCGCCACGGCTTTCGGTGCGGGCCGCGGCCGAGATCATGGTGGCAAGCGCCGCCTCGATCAGGTTCTCGACCTCCAGCGCCTCGATGCGGGCGGTGTTGAAGACCTTGGACTTGTCGGCCAGGTGGATGCCCTTCACACGCTCGGCGATGGCCTTGATCTTGACCACGCCTTCGTCCATCGACGCCTGCGTGCGGAACACGCCGGCGTGCTGCTGCATGGCCGAGCGGATGTCGTTGGCCACGTCCTGGGCGTATTCGCCGGAGCTGCTCTTCTCGTACTTGGACAGTCGCGACAGCGTGTAGTCGGCCGCATCGGCCGGCAGCTGCTTGTGCGACTTGGCCTTGAGGCCGCTCTCGACGATGTGGTTGCCGGCCGCGCGGCCGAACACCAGCAGGTCGAGCAGCGAGTTGGTGCCCAGGCGGTTGGCGCCGTGCACGCTCACGCAGGAGCATTCGCCCACGGCGTAGAGGCCGTTGACCACCGCGTTGGGGTTGCCATCCTTGGGCACCACGACCTGGCCGTGGATGTTGGTCGGGATGCCGCCCATCTGGTAGTGGATGGTCGGCACCACGGGAATCGGCTCCTTGGTGATGTCGACGTTGGCGAAGTTGTGGCCGATCTCGAAGACAGACGGCAGGCGCTTCATGATGGTCTCGGCGCCCAGGTGGGTCATGTCGAGCACCACGTAGTCCTTGTTGGGACCACAGCCGCGGCCTTCCTTGATCTCCTGGTCCATGCAGCGCGAGACGAAGTCGCGGGGTGCCAGGTCCTTCAGCGTCGGGGCATAACGCTCCATGAATCGCTCGCCGTTGCTGTTGCGCAGGATCGCGCCTTCGCCACGGCAACCTTCGGTCAGCAGCACGCCCGCGCCGGCCACGCCGGTCGGGTGGAACTGCCAGAACTCCATGTCTTCCAGCGGGATGCCGGCACGCGCCGCCATGCC
>DASWSY010000329.1:0-2380 GCA_036402415.1 Rhizobacter sp.
TAGTGCCGCCCCGAGCGCGCCGAACAGCAGCGGCATCAGCGCGCTGGTCGCGTTGACCGTCATCGATCGCAGGGCGATGGCCTCGCCATGCCGCTCGTCCGGCGTGAGGTGGTGCAGGGCCGTCATCACCATCGGGTTCACCGCGCCCAGCGCCAGGCCCAGCGCCGCGGCGCACAAGCCCATCAGCCATGCGTTGTGCACCCACGGGTAGACGCAGAACACGAGCGCGGTGAACAGCATCGCCCCCGCGAGCACCTGGTGCTCGCGCAGCCGGTGCGACAGCAACGGGATCAGCAGCCGCACGCCGGCCACGGCGGCGGCGAAGACGCCCAGGATGAGCCCGATCGCCGAGGCGCTGAAGCCGCGCTCGTGGCCGATCACCGGCACGATGAACGAGTGCAGGTCCCAGCTCGACGCCATCAGGAAGTTGACCAGCAGCAGCCGCGGCATGCCGGGCAGCACGAAGAGATCCCAGGCCGCTCGCCGGCCGGCGTCGGCACGCGCGGCTGCGGGCTTCTCCTTCGGCACCTGGCGCGACGTCCACAAGGCCGCGAGCGGCAGCAGCGTGAGCGCGATGAACGCGCCGCCAAAGCCGGTGAGGTCGATCAGGCTGCCCGCCATCACCGGCCCGATGACGTTGGACACCGCCGGCGCGAGGCCGAGCCAGCTGAAGACACGCGTCAGCGCGGCACGGTCACCGGCGGCAAGCCTGCCGGCGCTGCGCTGGTTGGCGATCAGGCCGAAATTCGTGCCCACGCCGCACAGGCACGCGGCCAGCCCGAGCATGGCGAACTGCAGGTCCACGAGCCAGGTCGAAAGCACTGCAATCACACCACCCGCCACCGTGAGCGTTACCGCCAGGCGCACCGGGACGTGGTAGCCGTGCCGATCCGCCAGACGCCCGGCATACATCGACGACAGCACCGGCGCCGCAGCGAAGAGCCCGAGCAGCACGCCCACCGCCCACGCCGGCTGCCCGCTGCGAAGCGCGAGCAAGGGCCCCGCCACGCGGACGCCCGCCATGCAGGAATGCAGGCACACCTGGCCCACGATCAGAGCCAGGAGCGGGCGCGAAAACGACGCCATCAGGGGTCCAGGAGGTCGCCCTGGTCAGCGTCGTCCGGCGCATCGTCGGCCGGAAGCGGCAACACGAGCTTGGCTTTCGCCTCGGGCAGCGCCTCGACCGAGCGCAGCTCGCGCGACATCACGCGCGCGCGCCGCTCGGCCGAGAGGATCTGGTTGCTGGCTTCGTCGAGTTTCTTCTTGGTCTTGGCGAGCACGTCGCCGAACTTGCCGAACTCGGTCTTCACCGCGCCCAGCACCTCCCACACCTCGACCGAACGCTTCTCCAACGCCAGCGTGCGAAAGCCCATCTGCAGGCTGGTGAGCGTGGCGAGCAAGGTGGTCGGGCCGGCGAGCATCACGCGGTGCTCGCGCTGCAGCGCCTCCACCAGGCCGGGCCTGCGCAGGGCCTCGGCGTACAGCCCCTCGGTCGGCACGAAGAGGATGCCGAAGTCGGTGGTGTGCGGCGGCGCGACGTACTTCTCGCGGATGACCCGGGCTTCGGCGCGCAAACGCGCCTCGATCGCCTTCGCCGCCGCTTCGGCCGCCACCGCGTCGGCGTTCTGCTGCGCGTCGACCAGTCGTTCATAGTCCTCGCGCGGGAATTTGCAGTCGATCGGCAGCCACAGCGGCACGCCATCGGTACGCTGGCCCGGCAGGCGGATCGCGAACTCCACCCGGGCATTGGTGTTGGGCACCGTCTCCACGTTGGTCGCGTATTGCTCCGGGGTGAAGACCTGCTCCAGCAGGCCCGCGAGCTGCGTCTCGCCGAAGGTGCCGCGCGTCTTCACGTTGGTGAGCACACGGTTGAGCGAGCCCACGTCGCGCGCGAGGCCCTGCATTTCGCCCAGGCCCCGGTGCACCTGCTCGAGGCGTTCGGCCACCTGCTTGAAGCTTTCGCCCAGGCGCTGCTCCAGCGTGGCGTGCAGCTTCTCGTCGACGGTGGCGCGCATCTGTTCTAGCTTCTGCTCGTTGCCTTGCTGCAAGGCCGTGAGGCGCTGCTCGACCGCGCCGCGCACTTCGGAGAGCCGCCGTTCGTTGGCCTCCAGCAGCGCACGGAGCTGGTCGTTCACCGCCTGCTGCATCGCCGCGAGCTGCACGCGGAAACTGTCGATCTGCTCGTTCTGAAGGCGCGCGATGTTGGCCTGCGCGCTGGTGAGCGTCTGCTGGAAGTTGGCGAGCGAGCTGCCAAGCTCCTGGCGCGTGCCCTGGGCGCTGCGGCCGAGCTCGTCGCGCAGCTCACGCTCCAGGCGCTCGGTGCTGCTGCGCAGCTCCATCTTCAGGCTGTCGTCCACCGGCGGCCGGCGCAGGGCCAGCC
>DASWSY010000330.1:0-9733 GCA_036402415.1 Rhizobacter sp.
CGTCCCGGTACGGCGCGCCCACGAAGGCGGGCTTGGCCTGGCCGTCATCGGCCTCGGGCTTGAGCTGCTCCAGGCTGCGCAGGCCGGAAAGCCGGTCCACCATCAGCGCGGAGTTGATGTTCAGGTCGTTGTTGAAGGCGACGAACCATGACTGGTCGCGTGCCGGCTCACCGCTGCGGATGCCCAGGAAACCCGCGAGGTCCACCACCCCGTGCAGCTTGCCGCGCAGGTTGGCCACCCCGAGGAACCAGCGGCTCGTGTAGGGCACCGGCACCGCGGGTGCAAACGGGAAGATTTCACCGGCTTCCTGCAAGGGGAAGAGAAACCCGTGGCCCGCGCACTCCACGGCCAGCCAGGACCTGCCGCGCTCTTGCGACTGAGCCGCCTTCAGCCTTTCGGCGAGGCGGCTTTGCAGTTCGCGTAGTGCTTCCTTATTGGCCATTCACACCTGCCTGCAATGCGTGGAGGGGTTGGGGGCGTTCAGTCGAACGCCTTGATCTTGGCCACCAGCTCGTCGGCATCGACGGGCTTGACGATGTAGTCGCGTGCGCCTTGGCGCATGCCCCAGACCTTGTCGGTTTCCTGGTTCTTGCTGGTGCACATGATCACCGGCACGTCGGTGAAGCGCGGGTCGCGGGTGATGGCACGCGTGAGCTGGAAGCCGTTCTGGCCCGGCATGACCACGTCCATCAGGATCAGGTCGGGCTTTTCTTCGCCCAGCCGCCGCATGGCGTCTTCGCCGTCTTCGGCCGTGCGCACCGAGTAGCCGCGCTTGGTCAGCAGCTCGGACAGGAAATGCAACTCGGTCTTCGAGTCGTCCACCAACAGGATTTTCTTGATCGCCATGCTCGCTACTCCATCTCGGCCGGCGCTTCAACGCGCCGAAAAGTCGCTCATCTCAGTTGACACGACGGTGCTGCTCAACCGCCTGCAGCAACTGGTCTTTGGTAAAGGGTTTGGTCAGGTAGGCCTCGGAGCCCACCATCCGGCCACGTGCCTTGTCGAACAGGCCATCCTTGGACGACAGCATGATCACCGGCACGGTCGAGAACTTGGGATTGCGCTTGATGATGGCGCAGGTCTGATAGCCGTCCAGGCGCGGCATCAGGATGTCGCAGAAGATCAGGTCGGGTGCGTGGTCGTTCACTTTCGACAAGGCATCAAACCCGTCCTCGGCGAGCAGGACCTGGTAACCGCCTTGCTTCAGGAAAATCTCAGCGCTGCGGCGAATGGTGTTGCTATCGTCGATCACCAGCACCTTCATGCCTGCAAGGGCGTCATTGCTCACCGGGTTATCTCCTCAACGACTCGGGTCGACTTTGTTCGATCATTCCCAATGCGGTCCGGAATTCAGATCTGGACCATCTCGAAATCTTCTTTGCGGGCACCGCATTCCGGGCACGTCCAGTTCATGGGCACTGACTCCCAGGGCGTCCCAGGAGCGATCCCGTGGTCGGGATCGCCAGCCGCCTCGTCGTAGATCCATCCACAAATCAGACACATCCAAGTCCGTGTCCCGCTGGCGTCTTTGCTCACGTTAGTTCTTAATCGCTCACTACAATGAAAATTGATTGTAGCCACGCAAAAAGCCAAAAAGGCGTTAGTTTGTGGGCACATACGCCACATTCCTCACACATTTCTAGAAGTGCTGGCAAACGCTCGAATGCTGGCATCACACCATGACAAATGAAGCCCAATCCGCCGCTGACGGCGCGACCGACACCCGCGAAGACGCTCCTGCGCCCGCCTGCGTGATGAGCTTCAACGCAAGCGACCCGAGCGGCGCCGGCGGTCTGGCGGGCGACGTCGTGACCATCGCCGCCATGGGTGCGCATGCCCTGCCGGTGGTGACTGCCGTCGTGCTGCGGGATACCGCCGAAGTGTTCGATCACACAGCGCTCGAGCCCGACGTGCTGGTCGAACAGGCACGCAGCATCCTGGAAGACGTGACCATCTCCGCCTGGAAGGTCGGCTTCCTCGGCACGGCCGAAAGCGTGAGCGCGGTCGCCGAGGTGCTGTCCGACTACCCGGAAGTGCCGCTGGTGGCCTACATGCCCAACCTGTCGTGGGTGGACGAAGACGCCCAGGCGGCCTACCTCGACGCCTACCGCGAGCTGGTGCTGCCGCAGACCGAGGTGCTCGTCGGCAGCCACCAGACGCTGACCGACTTCCTGCTGCCCGAATGGAGTGGCGACCGCCCGGCCTCTCCACGCGAGCTCGCCGTCGCCGCAGCGCAGCACGGTGCGCGCTTCGTGCTGGTGACGAGCGTGCCGCTGCCTGACCAGTTCCTCGACAACGTGCTGGCCTCGCCGCAGGGCGCCATCACCGGCGAGAAGTTCGAACGCTTCGAGGTCAGCTTCGTCGGGGCGGGCGACACCCTCTCGGCCGCGCTCGCCGCGCTCTTGGCTTCCGGCAGCGAGCTGCACGCCGCGGTGGGCGAATCGCTCTCCTTCCTCGACCAGGCACTCGACGCCGGTTTCCGCCCCGGCATGGGCAACGTCATTCCCGACCGCTTCTTCTGGGCCCTGCCGCCCGCCGAAGAAGGTGCCGAAGGCGCAGGCCCCGAGGCAGACGACGGCGACCAGGCTCCGAAGGATCCGCGCCATGTCCACTAACGCGAGCCTCTTCGAACGGGCCCAGCGTGTCATCCCGGGAGGCGTCAACTCGCCGGTGCGTGCCTTCCGCGCCGTCGGCGGCACGCCACGTTTCATCAGCCGTGCCCAGGGTCCGTACATCTTCGACGCCGAAGGCAAGCGCTACATCGACTACATCGGCTCCTGGGGCCCGATGATCCTTGGCCATGGTCACCCCGAGGTGCTCGACGCGGTGCAGAAGGCGGCGCTCGAAGGCTTCTCCTTCGGCGCCCCGACCGAGCGCGAAATCGAACTGGCCGAAGAGATCCTGAAGCTGGTGCCGAGCCTGGAGCAGGTGCGACTCGTCAGCTCCGGCACCGAAGCGGCGATGAGCGCGATCCGCCTCGCGCGTGGCGCCACCGGCCGCCACAAGATCATCAAGTTCGAAGGCTGCTACCACGGCCATGCCGACGCCCTGCTGGTGAAGGCCGGCTCGGGCCTTGCCACCTTCGGCAACCCGACCAGCGCCGGGGTGCCGCCCGAGGTGGTGCAGCACACGCTGGTCCTCGAATACAACAACGTCAACGAGCTCGAAGAGGCGTTCAAGCTGCACGGCGCCGACCTCGCCTGCGTGATGATCGAGCCCATCGCCGGCAACATGAACTTCGTGCGTGCCAGCCTGCCCTTCATGACACGCCTGCGCGAGCTGTGCACGCAGCACGGCGCGCTGCTGGTGTTCGACGAGGTGATGACCGGCTTTCGCGTGGCGCTCGGCGGTGCACAAGGCCTGTACGCCAAGGCGATCCCCGGCTTCGCGCCCGACATGAGCGTCTTCGGCAAGGTGATCGGCGGCGGCATGCCGCTCGCGGCCTTCGGCGGCAAGCGTGTGGTGATGGAGAAGCTGGCCCCGCTCGGCCCGGTCTACCAGGCCGGCACGCTCTCCGGCAACCCGGTCGCCACGGCCTGCGGGCTGGCCACGCTAAAGGAAATCCAGAAACCTGGCTTCTTCGAGACGCTGTCGGCCAGCACGCGCTCGCTCGTCGAAGGCCTGAACGCCGCGGCCCGCGCGGCCGGCGTTCCCTTCGCGAGCGATTGCGAGGGCGGCATGTTCGGCTTCTTCTTCGGTGATGCACTGCCGCAGAACTATCCGGCCGTGATGGCGACCGACAAGGAGCGCTTCAACCGCTTCTTCCACGCCATGCTCGAGCGCGGCGTGTACTTCGCGCCGGCGCTGTACGAGGCCGGCTTCGTGAGCGCGGCCCACACGGCCGCCGACATCGCCGCCACCGTCGAGGCGGCGCGCGACGCGCTCAAGGCCTGAGCCGGCTCAGGCGGGTGACGACCGCAAGGCGTAGGCCTTGCCGTCGACGAAGAGGTACTCGACCCGCACGATGGCCTCGCCCTTCTCGCCCGGAAAGGTGTAGCCCACGAGCGCGAGCGGCGTGCCGGGTTTGATCTCCGCCACCTGCCACGCCTGCATGCGCGACAGGGGCGCGAGCTCCACATGCCAGACCTTGTCGCGCCGGGTGGGCAACCGGGTCTTGGCGAGGATGGCGGCCCCGTCGATGGCGGCCGATTGCGGCGGCACCGTCCGCCTGGCCAGGTCCGCCGGCAAGCTGAGCGGAGAGGCCAGGTCGAGGTCGAGTTCGGCGTGCGGATTGCGCCACGACACCTTGGCCGCTTTCCCTTCCAGGTAGATCGGCCGCTCGGCATCGAAGTTGCTCCAGCCGTGGTGGGCCCACGACGGCGCAGCCCACCAACCGGCCCCCGCCAAGAGGATCAGACGTCGTTGCATGGAAGTCTCCGAGGCAATGTCACACGTAGGCGATGAAACGGCCGCAGGCTACGACAAGCAGCCAAAGCCCCATGGACAACGCGGTCTGCCAGCGGGCGATGCGGTCCAGCTTGTCGAGCCCGCCCCGCAGATGGAAGGCGGCGGCGTTCGCGCCCGCGCCCATCACGAGCGCGGCCTTCAGCCACAGCGCGCGGTTGGCCTGCAACTCGGCCCATTGGCTGGCGAGCATCACCGCGCCGCTTCCGGCCGCCAGCGCGAACCCCGCCAGCGCCAGGCCCAGCGACAGGCGCGCCAGCGGCCGCACCGGCAGGCTCGGCTGCGCGCCCCACACCCGCATCTCGAAGAGCACCAGGTTGCCCAGCAGCAGCGCCACGCCCACGAGGTGCAGCGTCTCCAACGCGGGGTATGCCCAGGGGTGCGTCGCGATCCAGTCCATGACGCGGCATTGTGCGGTTGAGGCCGAGGTCGACTCCTAGAATCCCGGCCATGCACATTCACATCCTCGGCATCTGCGGCACCTTCATGGGCGGTCTGGCCGCCCTCGCGCGAGAAGCCGGCCACACCGTCACCGGCTGCGACGCCGGCGTCTACCCCCCGATGAGCGACCAGTTGCGCGCGCTCGGCATCGACCTCATCGAAGGCTACGGCGCCGACCAGCTCAAGCTCAACCCCGACCTCTACGTCATCGGCAACGTGGTCTCGCGCGGCAACGCGCTGGTCGAAGCCATCCTCGACAGCGGCGCGCGCTACACGAGCGGCCCGCAATGGCTCTCGGACAACGTGCTGCAGGGCCGCCATGTGCTGGCCGTGGCCGGCACGCACGGCAAGACCACCACCACCTCGATGCTCGCGTGGATGCTCGAGAAAGCCGGCCTCGAGCCAGGCTTCCTCGTCGGCGGCGTGCCGCAGAACTTCGGCGTCTCCGCCCGACTTGGCTCAGGCAAGACCTTCGTCATCGAAGCCGACGAGTACGACACCGCCTTCTTCGACAAGCGCAGCAAGTTCGTGCACTACCGGCCGCGCACCGCGATCCTCAACAACCTCGAGTACGACCACGCCGACATCTTCCCCGACGTGGCCGCGATCGAGACCCAGTTCCACCACCTCGTGCGCACCGTGCCGCCCTCGGGCCGGCTGGTCGTCAACGCCCGCGAGGAGTCGCTGCAGCGCGTGCTCGAGCGCGGCTGCTGGAGCGAGGTGGTGCGCTTCGGCACGCGCAAGGAAACACCCGGCGCGCTGCGCGCACGCGGCGAGCCGCATGCCTTCGACGTGCTGCGCGGCAGCCTCAAGATCGCACGCGTCGACTGGGCGCTGCTGGGCGAACACAACCAGCTCAACGCGCTGGCCGCCATCGCGGCGGCAGAGCACGTGGGCGTGTCACCCGAGCTCGCCGGCCAGACGCTGGCCTCGTTCGAGAACGTGCGGCGCCGCCTGGAGCTGCGAGGCGAGGCCGGCGGCGTGAAGGTCTACGACGACTTCGCGCACCACCCGACCGCCATCCGCACCACCGTCAACGGCCTGCGCCGCAAGGTGGGGCTGGAGCGCATCCTCGCGGTGTTCGAGCCGCGCTCCAACACCATGAAGCTCGGCGCCATGAAGGCCCAGCTGCCCTGGGCGCTGGAGGAGGCCGACCTGTCGTTCTGCCACCAGGCCAACCTGGGCTGGGACGCGCGCGAAGCGCTCGCGCCGATGGGCGACAAGGCCATCGTGGCCGACACCATCGAGGCGCTCGTCGCCGCCGTGCGCCGCGCCGCCAGGCCGGGCGACCATGTGCTGTGCATGAGCAACGGCGGCTTCGGCGGCATCCACGGGAAACTGCTCACCGCCCTGGGCCAGTGAGCCTCCCCGTCAGCTCCGGACCATCGAGGCGCGCAAGGCTTCGGTAAGCTGCGACAAGCTGTCCTGCAGGTGCGCCCGGCTCTCGATCGAGAGCTTGCCGTTCGTCGATGCCCGCCTGAGCTGAGCCTGCAGCTGCACCGACTGCATGCGCATCAGGCTCAGCGCATCGGGCGGCAGCGTGGCCGAGCCGCGCACCAGCAGGTTCTGCACGCGCTTCAGGTGCTCGCGCTGCAGGTTGCGGCGCAGGCGGTCGATCTCGCGGCCGGTCTTGAGCTCGCTCCACACCGCGCCTTGCAAGGTGTCGTACACCTCGGCCAGCGAAATGATGTTGCGCTTGTTCGTGTCGGGCACGTAGGACGGCAGGTCGATCAGGCGCGAGGCGGTGCCGGGGCTGAGCAGCCGGTCCATCGCCACCGTCTGCACCGAGAGCACCGCCGCGGGGATGTTCACCGGTCCACCGCGGTCCCACTCGTTGTAGTCGGGCGAGAGGCTCGCGATGAACTCCGGCTTGAAGCGGAAGCTGTCGGCGTTGAACACGCCCTCGGCCAGGAACTTGAGCGCCTCGCGCTGCTTGGCCGGCTCGACCGGCACGTAGGCGGCGCGCCGCGTGGTGCCGGGCAGGTCGCGCACGGTGTACATGCCGCCCACGTACTTGCCGACGAGCTCGCTCGCACGCGTCAGCTGGCGAAATCCGCTCAGCAGCACGCGCCGCTGGCGCACGGCCTCGTCGCCGGGCTGCGCGCCTCGATCCTGCACGCGCTGCCACAGCTCGCGCGAGAGCTGCAGCCGCCGCACGTAGTAGGCCAGCGGGTCGTCGCCGAGGTCGAAGCGGTTGACCAGCGGATCGATGCCGTCGTTGCCCGCAATGCCGCCGGCATCGGCGTCATCGGCATAGGCGAGCAGCGGGTCGGTGCTTCGCGAGGCGATGCGCGCGAGTTCGGCCGCCTCGTCGGCCGGCGCGATCGGCTTGTAGGCGTACTCGATGGCCCAGTAGTCGTAGGGGCCGAGCGTGGTGTTGTTCATCGCGCCCTGCTTCTCGCCGCGCAGGGCGATGTTGTAGGCGTTGTAGTCCATCACCGAGCCGGAGATGCCGTTCTGCTCGGTGTACGCCTGGTCCTGGAGGCGCTCGCGCGAGACCACGGTCGAGCCCTTGAAGTTGTGCTTGAGGCCGAGTGTGTGGCCGACCTCGTGCATCACCGTGTCCTTGATGACCGCCTGCACGAAGGCGTCGGCCTCGGGGCTGTCGGGGGCGATGTCGCCTCGCGCTTCGAGCAGGTCGAGCGCGAAGTTCATCTCGGCGGCGTTCTCGTGCGCGTAGTGGCAGTAGGCGTCGTGTGCGTGCAGGGCCTGCGGTTTGGGGCCAACGTCTTCGGCGATGAAGCGCCGCGCACTGCGGCCGAACACGTCGCTCATGCCGATGTCGGCGTCGATGATCTCGCCGGTGCGCGGGTCGGCGTGGTGCGGGCCTACGGCAAAGCCCACGTCGGCACCGACGAACCAGCGGATGGAGGCGTGGCGCGCGTCCATGTTGTCCCACTCGGCGTCGTCGGGCTGCTGGCGCACGACGATGGCGTTCTTGAAGCCGATGCGCTCGAAGGCCTTGTTCCACTCGAGCACGCCGGCCTCGACCGCCTTGCGGTACTGGGGCGGGATGTTCCTGTCGAGCCAGTAGACGATGGGCTGCTTCGGCTCGGACACCGCGGCCTTCGGATCGAGCTTCTCGAGCCGCCAGCGGCTCACGTAGTGCACGCGCGGGTTGGCCTTGAGGTCGGTGCCGAGATCGGTCACGACCTTGAAGAAGTGGCCCAGCCGCGGGTCGGTCTTGCGCGGCGCCATCGGCTGCTCGGGCAGCCTCGTGAAGCTGTAGACGAAGCCGACGAACATGCTGCGTGCATCGGGCACCGCCGAGGGCGGCGTGGGCCCGGGCGTCGGGCTGGGCACGACCGGCGGCGCCGGGATGCGCGAGGTGGCGAAGTGCACACGCGCGTTGACGGTCGTCATCTGGTCGCTGACGCGTGTCTTCTCGAAGAAGGAGTTGGCGCGGTCGAGCGAGTAGGCCATGCGGAAGGCCTGCTCGATGCGCGTCGAATAGCCCGGGATGTCGGTGAGAAGGAAGCCGGCGTCGATCAGCACCGACTTGCGCTGCGGATGCGGCGCGCTCGCGATCGTGGCCGAGCCGAGCAGGCTGTGCGAGAAGCCCTGCTCCACCGCCGCCTGCATCGCCGGCGTGCTGCTGACGTAGTTGTTGTTGAGCGCGATCAGCTGCATCTGGCTGCTGCCCACCTTGCGGAAGGTCGCCAGCCACGACGGGCCCATCTGGCTGGCGTAGAGCCCGCGTTCGCCCACCGAGCCGGACACGTTGACCGACAGCAGGAAGGGCTGGTCGAGTCGTTCGGCCGGAATCTCGAGCCAGATGCGGTCGTCCTTGCGCCAGATCGGCACGAAGCCGGCCTGCTGCGTGGCGCCCTTGATGACGTCCTCGAAGGGGCGGGGCTGTCCCGGGTCCGGGCGCGGCGCGCTGGGGGGCGCGACGCCCGATGCGCCGGCCTGCGCGGCCGCGCCGACCGCCGGCTGGGCGGGCGTGGCCCCGGCCACTGGCGCGGGCACGGCACGGGTGTTGGCCTTTTCCGGGGGTGTCGGCTTGGCGGTGCTGGCGCCAGGCGCGGGCGTGGCGCAACCCTGGATCAGCAGGGACACTGCCAGCACGAGGCCCAGCGGGCGGAACTCAAGTCGAGCAGGCAGACCAGCAGCGGAAACGTTCACGAAAAAAATCCTTGTGAGACGAGGTCGGAGGCGGGGCTCGCGGATCAGTTTAGGACGGCCGACAACCCGAGGCGCGTGGCGAGTATGTGGAGTCGGGCACACTTCGAGGCCCTTGCCGCACCGACGGCGACTCGCTTCGAGCCCACCGGCGCTCCCCAGTTCCCATGTCCCCCCACCACCTGCTGTATCTGCACGGTTTTCGCTCGTCGCCGCAGTCGGCCAAGGCCCGCCGGATGGCGCAGTGGGCACGGGAGCACGCGCCGAAGCTCACCTGGTGGTGCCCGCAACTGCCGCCGTCGCCGCGCGAGGCAGTGGCCCTGCTGACACACGGCGTGAGCCGCTGGCCTCGCGAGCGCACGGCCATCGTCGGCAGCTCGCTTGGCGGCTTCTACGCCACCGTGATGGCCGAGCGGCTCGGCTGCAAGGCCGTGCTCATCAACCCGGCGGTCGACCCGGCGCGCGACCTCGCCCGCCACATCGGCGAAACCACCGCCTGGCACAGCGACGAGCGCTTCTTCTTCCGCCCGGAATACGTCGACGAGTTGCGCGACATGACGCCGGGCGTGCTGGCCCACCCCGACGACTACTTCGTCATCATCGCCACCGGCGACGAAGTGCTCGACTGGCGCGAGATGAGCGAGCGCTACCGCGGCTGCCACCTGCGCATCGTCGAGGGCAGCGACCATGCGCTGACCGACTTCGACGAACACCTTCCGCACCTGTTGCACTTCCTGGAACTGGGCTCCTCGCCCTGAACGCCGGC
>DASWSY010000331.1:0-20094 GCA_036402415.1 Rhizobacter sp.
CGCATGAGCGGCACCGCCTACGGCACCGTGGTGCTGCACACCTCGCCCGAAGCGGCGGCCGGCGGCACCCTGGCCCTCGTGAAGAGCGGCGACATGATCGAGCTCGACGTGGCGGCCCGTCGCCTGCACCTGGAGGTGTCGGACGAGGAACTCGCCCGCCGCCGCGCCGACTGGCAGGCGCCCGAAGTGCCCAAGCGCGGCTGGTACAAGCTCTACGTCGAGCACGTGCAGCAGGCGCACCTGGGGGCCGACCTCGACTTCCTGGTGGGCAGCAGCGGGGCACCGGTGCCGCGCGAGTCGCACTGAGGGCGGGGCGAGGAACAAACCGGTTACGGCCGGAGCCTCCACAATCCGCGCCGCCGCCACTTCCGCTCCCTTGCCCATGACCGCCCCGCGCCCCACCTCCGAGCTGCGCTGCCTCTGGCCCGCCAACGCCACCCTGGGCGAAGGCACGCTCTGGTCGCCCCGGCGCCAGGCGCTGTACTGGGTCGACATCCTCGGCCGGCAACTGCATCGGTACGAACCGGCGAGCGACGCGCGCACGAGCTGGCGCTTCGACGAGGAGATCTCGGCCGTGGCCGAGCGAGCCCACCACCCCGGGCTGCTCGTCACCCTGCGCAGCGGGTTCGCCTTCTTCGACCCCGACACCGGCACGCTCGCGCCCCTGCACGACCCGGAGCCCCACCTTCCGGGCAACCGCTTCAACGACGGCAAGTGCGACGCGCAGGGCAACTTCTGGGGCGGCACTATGGATTTCGGCTGCACCGAACCCACGGGCAAGCTGTACCGCTTCGACGCCGAACGCCGCTGCACCCTCGCCTTCGATGCGAACTACGCGGTGACCAACGGCCCCACCTGGTCGCTCGACGGGCGCACGCTCTTCTTCAACGAGACGGCGAACCGCAAGGTGCACGCCTTCGACGTCGATCCAGCCAGCGGCGCACTGTTGAACCAGCGCCTCTTCCTGCGCTTCGAGGGCGCCGACGGCTACCCCGACGGCATGACCACCGATGCCGCCGGCCGCCTGTGGATCGCCCACTGGGGCGGCGCCTGCGTCACCTGCCACGACCCGGTGACCGCCGAGGAACTGGCCCGCATCGCGCTGCCGACCGACCACGTCAGCAACTGCTGCTTCGGCGGCCCCGGGCTGCAGACGCTCTTCATCACCACCGCCCGCTTCGAGCTGAGCGAGGCGCAGCTCCAGGCGCAGCCGCTCGCCGGCGCGCTCTTCTCCATCGATCTCGACTGCGCGGGCCGCGCGCCGAACCTCTACGCAGGCTGAAGGTATGCAACAAGAGACCGTCTGGCTCGAACACGCCGAGCAACGCCTCGGCCTCGTGCCCGCCCTGGGCGGCAGCGTGGCCGCCTGGCAGACCCGCCAGGGGGACGCCTGGCAGGACCTGTGGCGCCCGTGGAGCGGCGAGAGCCCCGACCGCTACAGCTTCGCCAACTTCGCGATGCTGCCGTGGACCAACCGCATCAGCCGTGGCGGCTTCGAGCAGGCGGGGCACTTCCATGCGGTGGCGCTCAACCGCGCCGGCGAGCCCTATCCCATCCACGGTGACGGCTGGCTGCAGGCCTGGGCGCTCGACCGGCCGGCGGCCGGCACGCTGCGGCTGCAGCTCGAATCGAACCGCCACGAGGGCAGCCCCTACCACTACCGCGCCGCGCAGACCTTCAGGCTGGTCGAGGGCGGGCTCGAGCAGTCCATCGAGATCACCCACCTCGACGCCGAGCCCCTGCCCTACGGCCTGGGCCTGCACCCCTACTTCCTGCGCACGCCCGGCACCCGCATCACCACCTCGGTGAAGGGGGTCTGGCTGTGCGGCGCCGACCCGCTGCCCACCGGCCACACCGAAGAGATCCCTGCCGACTGGGACTTCAACCGTGGCGCCCCGGCCCACGGCAGCTTCGTCGACAACTGCTACACCGGCTGGTCGGGCGAAGCACACGTGGACGTGCCCGAGCACGGCCTGCGCATCACGATGCGCGACCTCGCCACGCTGCAGCGCGGCGCCAACGACGGCTTCTGCCTGATGTACCGCCCGCCGCAGGGCAACGCCTTCTGCTTCGAGCCGGTCACGCACCCGATCGACGCCTTCCACCTGCCCGGCCGGCCCGGGCTCAAGGTGCTGGCGCAGGGGGAGTCGATGCGCCTGGACGTGCAGTGGCGCGTGGAGAAATCGACGCGCTGAGCGCTGTCTTCGGCCGGAGTGAAGCGATTCTGCGGCCAAGGTCTTGCGGCGCTCGCTACGATGGCAGCCGAGCCTGGCTGTCCGATGCCCCAACGATGATCGAGAAAGTGCTTGCCGCCACCGTGGCGGCCGTGTGTGTCATCTTCATGATCCGCCTGCTGGTGGGTGAGCAGCGCCGTGCCCGGCTCGACGCCTGGGCCCGCCTCGCCTGGCTGCGCGCGAAGCACACCGCACTCTCGCTCTACCACTGGCGCAGCTCGCGCAAGAGCGCGGAGCGCCTGGCCCAGGAGGCCATCCGCCGCGCGCGCGACGACGGGCACTGGGACGGCAACGTCTACAAGCCCAAGTCCTTCAGCAAGCGGCCGCCGCGCGACAAGATGCACTGAGGCGGGCGGGCCCTGCGGCCCTCAGAACCCCCGCCCCAGCGTGAAGTAGGCGCGTGTGCCCTTGGGCGCGTCCAGGCCCTGCGCCACACCGGCGCGCACCTGCACGCCGAGCGAGTACAGGAGCTTCAGCTCGGCCAGCACCTCGACGCCCACGCCGCGGAAGTACTCGCGCGGGCGGTTGCCGGTGTCCCACGCGCCGCCGATGTCGAAGAAGGCCCCGGCCGACACGCGGTTCACGCCGATCGCGGGCGTCATGAAGTGGCGGTCGACGTCGGCGATCGGGGTGCGGAACTCGATGCTCGTAGCACGCGCGCTGCGGCCCACCAGCGCTCGCTCGTTGCCGCGGTAGCCGCGCAGCGTGATGTCGCGGTTGTTGAGCGCGAGGCCGAACTGAAGCTGCGGGTCGACGGCGCCGCCGAGCTGGAAGGGCTCGGTGAGGCCGGAGCCGCGCGCCTCGGTGTGGCGCAGCGCGATCACGCTGCGGCCCACGGGCACGAAGCCGCGCCAGTCGAGGCGCACCACGTGGCCGTCGTAGTCGTTGCGGCCTTCGCGCGCGAAGGGCCGGTAGCTTTCGTACAGCAGCGTGGCCTTCTGGCCGCGGTTGTCGCCCTCCGACCACCAGTTGCCGCCGGTGGTGTCGTACTCGAAGAGCGCGGCCAGCAGGCGCTCGGTGCGGTCGACGGGGGCGCCGAAGACCTCGGGGTGCACACGCTCGACGTGGTCGAGCGCCGCGCCCACACCAAAGAGCACGCGCCGGTCCAGGCGCAGCCAGGGCACCACGCTCAGCCACTGCGCGCTCGTGTTGCGGTCGAAGGCGGTGGTTTCGTCGTTGCCGTCCTCGTCTTCGCGCCAGGCACGCGAGGTCAGCGTGCGCTGCAGCGTGAAGAGGTGCTGGTCTCGGAAGAGGTACTGCAGCGAGCCGATGGGCTCGCGCTCGGTCACTTCATACGCGAGGGAGGCGGCGTACTGGTGCCAGCCCAGCGCGTCGGCGCCGAAGGTGCTCGCGCCCACCGCGACCAGGCCGCGGTCGGCAAAAGTGTAGGGCAGCCACGCGCGCGGCCACATCGAGCGCAGCGGGCTGTACGAGCGCGGCTCGCCAAGTGCGGCGGCCGGTGCGGGTGCCGGGGCCGGCTTGGCCGCAGGTACCGCGGCGCTCGACGCGGGCACGCTGCCGAGCGACGCGGCGGCAGCGATGCGCCGCAGCTCGTAGCCGCCCGGGGCGACCACCGCCAGCGCCAGCGAACCGTCGTCCTGTGTGCCGCCCTGCGCGGTGACGCGGGTGTGGGTGTGGCTCAGCCGCACCCACGCGCTGCCTTCCAGCCGGTAGACGTTGAAGACACCGTCGCGCACCGCGATGAACTCGAGCCCCTTCGGGCCATGTGCCAGGCCGTGCACCGGCGCGTCGTGGGTGAAGAGCAGGCGGGGCGCCGCCGACGGTGCCGCGAGGTCGAAGGCCTCCACACGCCAGGCGCCCGCGCGCTTGCTCACCACGCTGACCTGCTGGCCGTCGGGCGACGCGGCGAGGTCGATCAGGTTGACGTCGGCCGGCGGCTCCCAGATCACGCGCTGCGGCTGGCCTTTCGCATCGAGCTGCACCAGCCGCGTGGCGCCCTGCCCTTGCTGCAGCGCGACGATGCCACCGCCCGCCTGCACCGCCCGGCGCAGGCGGGCGCAGTGGGTGAGCTGGGTGAGGTCGCCATCGGCGTCGACACGGTAGACGTCGTAGGCGAGGTAGCGCCAGTTGCACACGTCGGGCTGGCTCAGCACCACCTCGCCCTTGGCGTTGACGTGCAGTTCGGCGTTGCCGTTCACGTCGGCCAGCACGGTCTGGCGACCGTCGCGCGCGATCTTCACGAGCTTCGCGTGGTGCAGGCCGTCGTCGAGCACGGCGAGCGTCTCGCCGCCGGGCAGTGCCGCCACGGCGCCCACGTTGAACAGCGGCCCGGCCAGCCGTTCACCCACGGCCTCGGGCGTGCGCGTGATCGGCGCGGACCGCTCCTTCACCTGCTGCTGCAGGTCGGCGAGGAACTCGGTCCACAGCACGTCCATCGTCTTGCCGGTGGCCTCGTAGGGGTTGGTGTGCAGGCGGGGCCAGAACGGCGGGTTGCCGCTGTAGTGGTGCACGACCTTGAAGACCGACTCGGGGCCGTAGCGGCGCGACAGGTAGTCGAAGAAGTAGGCGCCGTAGAGGTAGGACTTGGACAGCGGCAGCGAGCGCCCGTTGGCGTTGATCTCGCGCAGCGAGAGGAAGCCGCGGCCCGCCTCCGCTCGCAGCCAGGCCTCGAACACCGGCCCGCGCAGACGCCCGCGGCCGGTGCCGGGCTCGCTCTCGGTGTGCACGGCCAGGCCTTCGACCATCCAGTTGGGCTGGAAGATGTTGGGGAAGAAGAACGGCTGCCGGCCGAAGATGTGCTGCAGCACGCTCGGGAAGCCGCGCACCTTGTCGAGGTGCACGGTGTGCGTGAACTCGTGGGTGATCAGCAGCTCGAGCCAGTCGCTGTTGTCGAGCAGCTCGCCCGAATCGGGCGGCGCCAGGTAGACGCCGATGATGTTGTAGGGCAGCGGCGTCGAGAAGCCGTTGGCCAGGTCGTACTGGTCGATCAGCAGGATCTCGGTGCGGCCGCGAGGCTCCCATTGCAGGGCCTGGGTGATGCGCGGATAGACCTGCTCGGCGATCCGGGCGATGCGCTCGGCCTGCGGCCGCCACGCCTCGCGGTAGTTGATGCGGAAGTGCGCGGTGTCGGCGGTCTTCCAGTCGGGCGCGGGCTCGATGCTCTGTGCGGCGGCGCTGCACGCCCACCAGCACGACAACAGGAACACGAGGGTCCGGATCAAGGACATAGGGTCTCCACGGGGATGCACTGTTTTTGGCCGGGCGCAAGGGTACAGGACGGCGGGCAGGCGCCCGCCGGTGCCCCTGTGCTACAGGTGGCGGGCCAGTGCCGTGGCCAGTGCCTTGGCGTTGGCGCCGGCGATCATCTCGTCGTGGTCGCCGGGCGTGACGTCGATCTCCAGCCCGCCCTGCGCGACCTTGCGCCACACCGGCAGCGGATCGCCCGGCCCCGGACGCGAGGCACGCAGGAACACCACGCGCCCGCCATACGGCTCGGGCCGGTACTCGCGCAGCGCCACCAGCATGGCGCCGCGGGTGCGCCGCAGCGCCGGAGGCAGGTTGGCCTCGCGCAGCACGTCGCCGACCAGTTCAGGGTGCCGGGGCTTGAGGCCCATGGCGACACGCCAGCGGTCACGCAGCACCATCGCCTTCTTGCGCAGGTAGTCGACCTGACCGCGCAGCGGCAGCGAGCGCAGACGCCGCCAGGTCACGCCCAGCCAGCCGGTGCAGTAGCGCACCCATTCCCACAAGGGCAGGTAGCGGCCGTGCACGTGGGTGTCGATCAGCGTGACGAGCTCGACCGTCTCGCCGGCGCGGCTGAGCTGCTGGGCGATTTCCCAGGCCACGAGGCCGCCGAAGGAATAGCCGCCCACGGCGTACGGCCCGGTGGGCTGCACGCGGCGCATGTGGCCGATGTAGTCGGCAGCCATCTCGCGCACGCTGACATACGGCGCGTTCTCGTCGCCCACGGCACGGGCCTGCAGGCCGTAGACCGCACGCTGGGTGTCGAGCGCCCGCAGCACTGCCCACAGTTCGAGGAAGGTGCCCGCCAGGCTGTGCACCAGGAAGAACGGCCGCCCCTGGCCGGGCCGAAGCTGCACCAGCGGCACGGGCAGGTCCCACGCGGCCTGGTCCATCACGGCGGCGAGCTGGCGAATCGTCGGCGCCTTCAGCAACGTGCTGGGGGCCAGGTGCTGGTCGGTCGAGAGCTGGATGTCGGCAAAGATGCGCGCGGCCAGCAGCGAGTGGCCGCCGATCTCGAAGAAGTCGTCGTCGAGGCCGATGGGCGAGAAGCCGAAGATCTTTTCCCACAGCGCCTGCAGGTAGACCTCGTGGTCCTGGCGCGAACGCCAGCCCGGTGCGGGCGGCGGCGGCAGCGGCCCCGGCACCGTCGGGCTCTGCAGGGCAGGCTCGCCGCGCAAGGCGCGCAACGAGCCCGGATTGACGATGCGGCGCATGTCGGCCACCGGGCGGTCGTTGACCACGTCGCGCAGCGCGGCGAGTGCCACGCTGCCGTCCGACAGGCGCGGCAGCTCGCGGATCTCGAGCACCAGGTCGGGTACGTGCGCGGGCGAGGCAGCCTCGGTGAAACGGCGGCGCATGCGCGCGATCAGCGAGCCATCGAGGCTGGCCCCGTCGCGCAGCGAGACCAGCAGCACCGCACGGCCTTCGCCGAGCGCACCGCACTGCAGCTGCTCCACCACGGCCGCTTCGCGGATCTCGGCAAAGTCGCGCAGGACGGGCTGCAGTTCGCCCGGGGCCACCAGGGCGCCCCGCACGTTCATCAGGCCGTCGACGCGTCCGCGCTGCAGGAAGGCGCCGTCGGCCGCACGCTCCACCCGTTCGCCGCTCGACCAAGCGCCCGGCACGCGCGCGAGGTAGGTCTCGCGGAAGCGCGTGCCTTGCGGGTCGTCGAGGAAACCGAGCGGCCGCGACGGGAAGTGGGGGTGGCAGACGAGTTCGCCCTCCAGGCCGTTGACATGCTCGGCGACACGCACGCCCAGGCCCAGGCCGTGGTTGTCGGCATGCAGCAGCGGCAGGCCGGCACGCTGCAGCAGCAGGCAGCCGAGCAGATCCGGGCTCATGCACAGGGACTGCAGCGGCATCGGCTTCACCTTCTCGTGCACCCAGCGCAGGGCTGCGTCGTCGAGCGTCATGCCGGTGTACAGCAGCGAACGCAAGGCCTGCAGACCGAATTCACGGGCGGGCGACAGGCCCGCGTGCTGGCCCAGGCGCAGGTAGGACGCATGGGCCACGAACACCGTGGCGCCGCCTTCCTGCGCGATGCGCCAGAGCGTGCGGGCATCGCGCACCGGCCCGTCGTACAGCACGATGCCGGCACCGCTGGCGAGGCTCGACAACTGCCAGAGCCACAAGGGCGACGCGACGGAGGCCGGCGCAAAGACCCGACTGCGGCCGTCGACAGAGAGGTGCAGGCGCTGTTCCTTGACGTGCTCGAGCAGCACGCCCCCGGCGCCGTGCACCAGCGACTCGAGCTGCCCGTGGGCGCCGGCGGTGCGAGTGACGAAGAGCGGCTGGTGGAACGGAAAGCGCGGCCAGGCCGCAGCGGCCGCCTCGGCACCCGTGGCCTTTGGGGCGTCGGCCAGCGCCTGCGAATAGTCGATCGCCGGCAGGCCGAGCTCGGGCAGTTGCGAGGCGGCGTCGTCGAGCACGATCACCGATTCGAGCGACGGCAGGGCCTTGACCACCTGGGCCACGCGACCGGCGAGCGGCAGGCCGGTGTCGTGCGGCATGGCGCCCGCGTGGGCCAGCAGCAGGCGGGGCGCCAGCGGCTTGAAGCGCCCGGCCATCAGAGCCGGCCCCATCTCCGGCGACGCGAGCGCGAGGCTCGCACCGATGGCCGCCACGGCCAGCACTGCCACCACCGCTCGCACGTCGCTGCGCGGCACCAGCACCACGCGGTCGCCTTCGGCCACCCCGGCTTCACGCAGCGCCCGGGCCAGCGCCGACACCTGGTGGCGAAGCTCGGCCCGGCTCGTGTGCACCACGCCACCGTCGGCCAGGCATTCGGTCACGGCAACGGCGTCGTCCACCTGGCCGTCGCCGGCCAGGAGGTTCTCGGTGTAGCTGAGACGCAGGCCCGGAAAGTAGTGGCCCTGCTCGTCGTGCAGCCGTCGCGCGTCGCCGCTGGCCAACAGGCGTGCATGGCGCCAGCATGACTGCCAGAGCGCATCGGTCTCGGCGCCGGGCGCAGCCACGCTGCGCGGCGTTGCCAACGCGCCCAGCCCCGACTCGCCTGCCATGCCTGCTCCTTGGAAAATTGTTTGGAGCATCCGATGCGGGCGCGCGCCTTGCCAGCGGCGGGCTCGCCAATTTCGTGTAGGCGTTGGCCTACACCTTCCTCCGCTTGACTTGTCGACCCCACGCATTGGGGGTGTTATGGCCGTGCGCCACTCCTACAGTTCCAAGCTCACCAAGGGAGAAAACCGTGAAAAAACTTGCACTTGTGGCAGCCTTCGCGCTGCTGGCCGGCACAGCGCAGGCCCAGACCTTCCAGGCCCGTGACCTGACGGGCGATGGCGTCACGGACGCCTTCTACGACAGCACGCACAACTTGACCTGGCTGGCGGATGCCAACCTCTACGCCACCCAGGGAGGGCCGGCAGACCGGGATCCCTGGGGCGTCGACGGGGCCACGCTGCCGGCCGGCCAAGTGCGACTCACCACCGCGCTGAGCTGGGTCGACCAGCTGGTGATCGGGTCGGTGACCGACTGGCGCCTGCCGCAACGCGTGATTCCCGACGGATTCGAGCCGAGCCCGTGGTGCCCGATCGAATGCGTGCGGGTGACGCCGCAGGCCAGCCAGCTCCCGAGCGAACTGTCGTTCCTGGCGGGCGTGACGGGCCAGTTCTCGAACTTCATGAACGGCTACTACCTGTCCTGGACGCCCGACATGGTGTGGCAGGAGATGCGCAACGTGGTGACGGGCGCGACCGTCAGCACCGACGAGACCGGGTGGATGACAGGCTATGTGCTCGCCGTGCGCAGTGGCGACGCCGGGAGCCCGACCAGCACGGTGGCCGCGCCGGTGCCCGAGCCACAGACCTACGCCTTGATGATCGCGGCACTCGGCGCCCTGGCCATCGCGCGCCGCCGCAAGAGCCTTCGACGCTGACGGAGCATCGCCCCAAAGCAAAACGGCACCCGAGGGTGCCGTTTTTTTGTTCGTCCGGAGGACTGGTGGGCGGTGCAGGGTTCGAACCTGCGACCCCTGCCGTGTGAAGGCAGTGCTCTACCGCTGAGCTAACCGCCCGATCTCTCGGGAAGCCGCGGATTATGCCACAAGCGCACGCCAGGTCGTCTTGCCGCCCGACGACTTGTCGAGTTCTGCGAGGATGGCTTCGTGCGCCGCGACTTCTTCGTCATTGGCCACGAGCACCGGCAGAACGAACTGGCTGAAGTCGACGGCCACCAGCACCACGTCGGCCTGCGCGGCCTCACCCGCATCGATGACCAGAGAGTCCTGGCCACGGGTCATGTTGATGTAGACCTCGGCGAGCAAGCCGGCGTCGAGCAGCGCGCCGTGCAGCGTCCGGTTCGAGTTGTCGACCTCCAGGCGCTTGCACAGCGCGTCGAGCGAGTTCGACTTGCCGGGGAACATCTCGCGCGCCATCACCAGCGTGTCGGTCACGCTGCCCACGTGGTCGGCGAACTTGCCGCGGCCCAGGCGCTTCAGTTCCTCGTTGAAGAAGCCCACGTCGAAGCTCGCGTTGTGTGCGATGACCTCCGCGCCGGCCAGGTACTCCAGAAGTTCGTCGACGATGGACGCGAAGAGCGGCTTGTCGGCCAGGAACTCGTCGGTCAGCCCGTGGATCTTGACCGCGTCTTCGTGGTTGGGCCGTTCGGGATTGAGGTAGAAGTGCTTGTTGTTGCCGGTCAGTCGCCGGTTGACCATCTCGACGCAGCCGATCTCGATGATGCGGTCGCCCGACTCGGGGCTCAGGCCGGTGGTTTCGGTGTCGAAGAAGATCTGCCTCATGCCACGGCCTTCCGGTCACGCTGGCCGGCCCACCACCACCAGAGCGCACCGCCCAGGATCATCGGCACGCACAGCCACTGGCCCATGCTCAGGCCCAGCGGCAGGTTCTCCAGACCCTTGTCGGGCTGGCGGAAGTACTCGACGATGAAGCGGCACACACCATAGCCCGCCACGAAGGCCGCAGCCACCTGGCCCGGCGCGCGCTCCTTGCGGCCGTAGAACCAGAGAAAGGCGAAGAGGAGCAAGCCCTCGAGCGCGAACTGGTAGAGCTGCGACGGATGGCGCGGCTCGGGCGTGCCCGACTGCGGGAACACCATCGCCCACGGCAGGCTCGGGTCGGCGATGCGGCCCCACAACTCTCCGTTGATGAAGTTGCCGATGCGACCCGAGGCAAGGCCCGTGGGCACGCACGGCGCGATCACGTCGAAGGCCTGAAGCACCGGACGCTTGCGCGCGCGGGCAAAGACAGCCATCGCGATCGCCACCCCCAGCATGCCGCCGTGGAAGGACATGCCGCCCTTCCACACCGCGAAGATCTCCAGCGGGTTCTGCAGGTAGTGGCCGAGGTTGTAGAAGAGCACGAAGCCGAGGCGCCCGCCGATGACCACGCCGAGCACGCCGTAGAAGAGCAGGTCTTCGACGTCGCGCCGCGTCCAGCCGGCTTCGGCGAACCACGGCTTCTTGACGCGCAAGGAGGCGAGCCACAGGAAGAGCCCGAACGCGACCAGGTAGGTCAGCCCGTACCAGTGAATGGCCACCGGGCCGATCTGGAGGGCGACAGGATCGAACTGCGGATGGGTGAGCATGGACGGGCCGGAGTCAAGAAAGCAGCGCGAACGATACCGCACGCGGCGGCGTGTGCCTCAGGCCGGCTCGGCCTCGTGCAGCGTCCGCTGCACGTAGTCGACGAAGCGGGTGACGACCGGACCGGCGTCCGAGGGCCACATCAGGCTCGTCTCGGCGCGCGGCGCCATCGCCCCCAGCGCGACCGGCAGCCGGCGATAGACCACGCCGGGCCGCTGCAGCGTCGTCACCGCCTGCGGCACCCAGGCCAGGCCCAACCCGGCCGACACCAGGTTGACGATGGTCTGCATCTGGATCGCCTCTTGCGCGATCACCAGTGCCGCGCTGTGCCGGTGATAGAAGGCCAGCACCGCGTCATAGAGCGAGGGCGCGATCTCGCGCGGGAAGATGATGAGCGGCTGGGCCAGGATCTGCGGCAGCGTGAGGCGCCGCGCCGTGGTGAGCGGCGACGACTCGGGCACCGCCAGCACCATGGGCTCAATGCTCACCGACAGGCGCGACAGGCTCTGCCCCGAGCCGCTCTCGGGCACGAAGCCGGGCGCGTGCAGCACGAAGCCGGCGTCGGCCTCGCCGAGCTCGAAGGCCCGCAGTTGCACGTCGGTCGTCGCTTCGCGCAGCACGACCTCGATGCCGGGCTCGATGTCGCGGAAGCCACGCAGCCAGCCCGGCAAGGGGCCGAAGCCCACCGTCGAGACAAAACCGAGCCTCAGGCGGCCCACCGCACCCTGCCCCACGGTGCGCGCGATCGAGCACAACGCCGTCGCCTGCTGCAGCAACTGCCGCACCGGCTCCACCAGCGCCTGGCCCGCGGGCGTGAGCGACACCTGCCGGCGCGTGCGCTCGAAGAGCGGCACGCCCAGCCGCGCTTCGAGCTGCTGGATGGCCAGCGTGAGCGGCGGCTGCGTGATGTTGAGCTGCTTGGCAGCGCGGCCGAAGTGCAGCACCTCGGCCAGCACCAGGAACTGGCGCCACACCCGCAGCTCGATCTGCGTGGCGATCTGGGCGGCGTCGCTGCTCATGGCACCCGGCGCCTCAGCAGACCGTCAAGAGCGCCGCCGCATACGAGAAGCGCGCGCTCTCGGGCACGAAGACCATGATGCGCTGGCCGGTCTTGAGCTCCCGGGTGCGCGCCAGCTCTTCGAGCATGAGGATGAACGAGGCCGTGGCGACGTTGCCCACCTGGGCCAGGTTGGTGAACCATTTGTCTTGCGGGATGTGCAGGCCGGCGTCGCGCAGGCCGGCATACATCGGCTCACGGAAAAGCTCCGACGACAGATGCGGCAGGAAGTGGTCGATGGTCGCCACGTCGAAGTCGTGCCGTTGCGCCGTTTCGAGCGCGAACTGGATGCCGTACCGGATCATGCGTTCGCCGAGCAGCCGTGTGTCCTGCTTGACCGAAAAGATCGAGCGCGCGAGCCAGTCTTCCGGCTCGAAGCGGCTCCAGCCGCGCAGCTCGCCGTCCTTGCCCTTTTCGGCGCCGACGTACATGCAGGTCTCGGCCTCGTTGGCATACGAGCGCACGTCGACCCATTCGAGCTTGAGCGGCCGCGCGCCGCGGGGCTGGTTCTCCAGGCGCAGCGCGCCGGCGCCGTCGGAGAGCATCCAGCGCAGGAACTCCTTGTCGAACGACAGCATCGGGTTGGCGTTCAACTGCCGCTCGCGGTCGATCTCGGGCTGGAAGAACTTCGCCAGCATCCAGTGCGACAGCATCTCCGAGCCGGTGCACACCGCGTTGGCGGTGTTGCCGGTGGCAATCGACATCTGTGCGAGCTTCAGCGCCTGCATGCTGGCAGCGCACGAGCCGGCAAACGAGGCGAGCTCCAGGTGCGGCACCGCGGGCAGGAGCCCATGCACCATCGCCGCGTGCGAGGGCACGAGCTGGTCGGGCGAGGCGGTGCCGCAGGCCAGGAGCTGAAGGTCACGGGACGTGAAGCGCTCGTCGAAGAGGCCTCTCACCGCTTCGGCGGTCATGAGCGCGTTGGTGTGCGTGGGATGACCGCCTTTTTCGAGCGCGTAGTAGCGCTGCACGATGCCGTTGTTGCGCAGGACGATGGCCTTCGTACGCGACGACTTGCCGCCGATCAGACCGAGGTAATCCTCCATCGCGTCGTTCTCTACGGGGCGGTTGGGCAGGTAGCGGGATATTCCGGTGACGTAGACGTTCTGCAAAGACATGAAGGCGGCACGTGAGCTGGGCGTCGCTCTCAATATGAGAGGCATATCACCGCTGCATTTTATATATATTGGACGGCTACCCGCGCCGACGAGATACTGCCGCCCTCCCCGCCAACGCCAGGAAAGTCACATGAGCTTCAACCGTCGTTCCAAGAACATCACCGAAGGTGTCGCGCGCGCGCCCAACCGTTCGATGTACTACGCCCTGGGCTACCAGGAAGGCGACTTCAGCAAGCCGATGATCGGCGTGGCCAACGGCCACTCCACCATCACGCCCTGCAACTCGGGCCTGCAGCGCCTCGCGGACGCGGCCGTGGTCGGCCTGAAGCAGGCCGGCGCCAACCCTCAGATCTTCGGCACGCCGACCATCAGCGACGGCATGGCCATGGGCACCGAAGGCATGAAGTACAGCCTCGTGTCGCGCGAGGTCATCGCCGACTGCGTGGAAACCTGCGTCGGCGGCCAGTGGATGGACGGCGTGATGGTCATCGGCGGCTGCGACAAGAACATGCCCGGCGGCATGATGGGCATGCTGCGCGCCAACGTGCCCTCGCTCTACATCTATGGCGGCACCATCCTGCCCGGCAAGTACAAGGGCCAGGACCTCAACATCGTGAGCGTCTTCGAAGCCGTCGGCCAGTTCAGCGCCGGCAAGATGAGCGAGGAAGACTTCTGCCAGATCGAGCGCCGCGCCATCCCCGGCAGCGGCTCCTGCGGCGGCATGTACACCGCCAACACGATGAGCTCGTCGTTCGAAGCGCTGGGCCTCTCGCTGCCATACGCCTCGACGATGGCCAACGTGGAAGAAGAGATCGTGGCGATGGTGAGCCGCGCCTCGCAGGTGCTGGTCGAGGCCGTGAAGGCCGACCTGAAGCCGCGCGACATCGTCACCAAGAAGGCGATCGAGAACGCGGTGGCCGTGATCATGGCAACCGGCGGCTCCACCAACGCGGTGCTGCACTTCCTGGCCATCGCGCATGCGGCCGGCGTCGAGTGGACCATCGACGACTTCGAGCGCGTGCGCCGCCGCACCCCGGTGCTGTGCGACCTGAAGCCCAGCGGCCAGTACCTCGCGATCGACCTGCACCACGCCGGCGGCATCCCCGCCGTGATGAAGGAGCTGCTGGGCGCGGGCCTCCTGCACGGCGACTGCATGACCATCACCGGCAAGACGGTGGCCGAGAACCTCGCCGACGTGCCGGCGCTCTCGAAGGAGCAGAAGGTCATCCGCCCGGTGTCGGACCCGATCTACGCCGAGGGCCACCTCGCCATCCTCAAGGGCAACCTGAGCCCCGAAGGCTGCGTCGCCAAGATCACCGGCCTCAAGAACCCGCAGATCACCGGCCCGGCGCGGGTGTTCGACGACGAACAATCAGCGCTCGCGGCCATCATGGCCGGCCAGATCAAGGCCGGCGACGTGATGGTGCTGCGCTACCTCGGCCCCAAGGGCGGCCCCGGCATGCCGGAGATGCTGGCCCCGACCGGCGCACTCATCGGCCAGGGCCTGGGCGAATCGGTGGGCCTCATCACCGACGGCCGCTTCTCCGGCGGCACCTGGGGCATGGTGGTGGGTCACGTGGCCCCCGAAGCCTTCGAAGGCGGCAACATCGCGCTGGTGCACGAAGGCGACTCCATCACCATCGATGCCAAGACGCTGACGCTGCAGCTCAACGTCGACGACGCCGAACTCGCCAAGCGCCGTGCCGCCTGGAAGCGCCCCGCCCCGCGCTACACCCGTGGCGTGCTGGCGAAGTTCGCGAAGAACGCCTCGAGCGCGAGTTCGGGCGCGGTGCTCGACAAGTTCGAGTAAAGCCGTGCAACGCGCATGAAAAAGCGGCCCCGAGGGGCCGCTTGTTTTTTCAGGATCGAGCCTTACTTCTTGGCCTTGCCCCGACGCCCGCGGTGGTCCATGCCAAGGTTGGCGAGGTTTTCGACGCGCCGCTTGGCCACACGCTCGTCCATCTTGTCCATCTCGCGGCGCTTGGTGTAACCCGTGGCATCGGCCCAGGCCCACCAGGCCACGGCGGCGGCCCAGGGCCAGAGCACGGCCCACCACGACCACAGGCCGACCGGGCCGAACTCGGCCACCTTCATCACCAGCAACAAGAGACCGAGGACCACGAAATACATGCAAAAACCTCACGTCATGCTTTGGCCGTCACCGCAGGGCTGTCAACTCGCGCCCCGTAGAATGCGTTGATTCCGGCAGTGCTGGAAATGTAATTCACCCGTCCCGTCTTCGGCACCCGAAAGGAACCCATGAAGTCGCTGCTTTCCCTGATTTTTGCCGCTTCCGCCCTCGTCGCTGGCCCGGCTTTTGCCAACGCCGACCTGGCCCAGAAGAAGAACTGCATGGCCTGCCATGCCACCGACAAGAAGGTGGTCGGCCCGTCGTACCAAGACGTCGCAGCCAAGTACGCCGGCCAGAAGGACGCCGTCGACAAGCTGGCCGTCAAGGTCATCAAGGGTGGAGCCGTCGTGTGCGGCCCGGTGCCCATGCCCGCCAATGCCGCGGTGAGCGAAGCCGAGGCCAAGCAGCTCGTCAGCTGGACCCTTTCGCTCAAGAAGAAGTGAGCCTCTGAGCACCACGACCGAAAGGCCCCGCCCGGGGCCTTTTTCATTTCGCCGCACACTCCATCCATGCGCGTCTTCGCGATCTCCGACCTGCACGTCGACTATGAGCCCAACGCCCGCTGGGTGCAGGAGCTCTCGCTCGTCGACTACCAGAACGACGTGCTGATCGTCGCCGGCGATGTGTCAGACAGCAGCAATCGCCTGCAGGCCTGCATCGAAACCCTGGCGCGGCGGTTCCGCCAGGTGCTCTTCGTGCCGGGCAACCACGACCTGTGGGTGCGGCGCGACGACCCCGGGCTCGATTCCTTCGGCAAGTTCGAGCGCACCCAGCGGCTGGTGCGCGAGGCCGGCGCGAGCATGGACGTGTTCCATCACGGCGACCTGAGCATCGTGCCGCTGCTGGGCTGGTACGACGGCAGCTTCGGGCCGCCGAGCGACGAGTTGCGCATGGCCTGGGTCGACTTCCGTGCCTGCCGCTGGCCGGAAGGCTACGAGCCGCATCACACCGCGCGCGACTTCATGGCGATGAACCGCTACGAGCGGCGCTCGGCCGACGAAACCATCATCTCGTACTCGCACTTCCTGCCGCGCCTGGACGTGATGCCCGACCGCATCCCGCTCGACAAGCGCATCGTCTACCCCGTGCTCGGCAGCACAGCGCTGGGCGAACAGGTGAAAGCGCTGAAGCCCGCGGTGCACGTGTACGGCCACAGCCACGTCAACCGGCGCGTCGAACTCGACGGCACGCTCTACGTCAACAACGCGTTCGCCTATCCGCACGAGACCCGGATCGCGGCGAAGACGCTGGTGTGCGTGCACGAAGTGCGCTGAGGCCATGACGCTCGACCTCACGGCGACCGACGTCCACCTCTGGCTGGCCTTCTGCGCCGATGCCGAGCGCGAACTGCTGCACGAGCGCTACCGCGCGCTGATGACGCCGGACGAGCGCGCGCGTGGCGACCGCTTCTACTTCGAGCGCGACCGTGCGCGCTACCGCGTGACCCGGGCGCTGGTGCGCAGCGTGCTGTCGCGCTACGCACCCATCGCCCCGCAGGACTGGCGCTTCGACGCCACGACCTACGGTCAGCCGCTGATCGTGAACCCCGAGCCCGAAGCGCAAAGCCTCGCGTTCAACCTCACGCACACCAGTGACCTGGTGGTGCTCGCAGTGACGCGCCAGCGTGCCATCGGTGTCGACACCGAGAACATCACCCGCGGTGCGCTGCTCGACGTGGCCGACCGCTTCTTCGCGCCGAGCGAATGCGAACACCTGTGGGCGCTGCCTTCCGAGCAGCACACCACCCGCTTCTTCGAGCTGTGGACGCTGAAGGAGAGCTACATCAAGGCCCGCGGCATGGGGCTGTCGATCCCGCTGCACAAGTTCGCGTTCGACTTGCGCGAGCCGGGCGCGGTGTCATTGGCGACGCTGCCCGAGCTTCAGGACCCGGCCGAGCGCTGGGCGCTGCGCCACCTGTGGGCCACCCCGGAACATCCGGTCGCGCTGTGCGTGGACCGCAGCCTCCAGTCCGATTTCACACTCACCGCGCGACGCATCGTGCCGCTGGAGGGCGAGCAGGCCATCGACCTGCTCACCGCAAGGCGCAACTGATCGCTCAGTAGGCCTGGCCCAACTGCTCCAGGATCGCCGGATTTTCGAGCGTCGAGGTGTCCTGCGTCACCGCCTCGCCCTTGGCCACCGAGCGCAAGAGTCGCCGCATGATCTTGCCGCTGCGCGTCTTGGGCAGGTTGTCGCCGAAGCGGATGTCCTTGGGCTTGGCGATCGGGCCGATCTCCTTGCCCACCCAGTCGCGCAACTGCTTGGCGATGGCCTTGGCTTCGTCACCGGTCGGGCGCGGGCGCTTGAGCACGACGAAGGCGCAGATTGCCTCGCCGGTGGTGTCGTCAGGGCGGCCCACCACCGCCGCCTCGGCCACGAGCTCGGTGCACGAGACGAGGGCCGACTCGATCTCCATCGTGCCCATGCGGTGGCCCGACACGTTGAGCACGTCGTCGATGCGGCCGGTGATGGTGAAGTACCCCGTCTTCTCGTCGCGGATGGCGCCGTCGCCGGCCAGGTAGTACTGGCCCTTGAAGTCCTCGGGGTAGTAGCTCTTCTTGAAGCGCGGCGCGTCGCCCCAGATCGTGCGGATCATCGACGGCCACGGCTTCTTGATGACGAGGATGCCGCCTTGGCCGTTGGGCACGTCCTTGCCGGTTTCATCGACCACGGCCGCCTGGATGCCCGGGAAGGGCAGCGTGCACGAGCCCGGCACCAGCGGCGTGGCGCCCGGCAGCGGCGTGATCACGTGGCCGCCGGTCTCGGTCTGCCAGAAGGTGTCGACGATGGGGCAACGGCCGCCGCCCACGTGCTGGTGGTACCACTCCCAGGCGGCGGGGTTGATGGGCTCGCCCACCGAGCCGAGGATGCGCAGGCTCTTGAGGTCGTAGCGCTTCGGGTGCACGGCCTCGTTGGACTCGGCCGCCTTGATGAGCGAACGGATCGCGGTCGGCGCCGTGTAGAAGATCGTGACCTTGTGGTCCTGGATCATCTTCCAGAAGCGGCCGGCATCGGGATACGTAGGCACGCCTTCGAACACGATCTCGGTGCCGCCGAGCGCCAGCGGCCCGTAGGTGATGTAGGTGTGGCCGGTGACCCAGCCGATGTCGGCGGTGCACCAGAAGATGTCGTCGGGCTTGAGGTCGAAGGTCCACTTGGTCGTGAGCGCCGCATGCAGCAGGTAGCCGCCGGTGCTGTGCTGCACACCCTTGGGCTTGCCGGTGGAGCCCGAGGTGTAGAGCAGGAAGAGCGGGTGCTCGGCGCCCACCCACTCGGGCTCGCAGGTCTCGGGTTGCGAGGCGGTGAGCTCGTGCATCCACCGGTCGCGTGCGGTCCAGTTGATCTTGCCGGCGGTGCGCTGGTAGACGATGACGCTCTTGATGGTGTCGCATCCGCCAAGGTTCAGCGCCTCGTCGACGATGGCTTTCAGCGGCAGCGACTTCCCGCCGCGCTGTTGCTCGTCGGCGGTGATCACCATGACCGCGCCGGCGTCCTCGATGCGGTCGCGCAGGCTCTGGGCCGAGAAGCCGCCGAACACCACCGAGTGCGTCGCACCGATGCGTGCGCAGGCCTGCATCGCCACCACACCCTCGACCGACATCGGCATGTAGATCACGACACGGTCGCCCTTGCCCACACCCTGTGCCTTCAGCGCATTGGCCATGCGGCAGGTCTTGGCGAGCAGCTCACGGTAGGTCACGCGGGTGACCTTGCCGTCGTCGGCCTCGAAGATGATCGCGACCTTGTCGCCGAGGCCGGCGTCCACCTGCTTGTCGAGGCAGTTGTATGAAACGTTGAGCGTTCCGTCTTCGAACCACTTGAAGAACGGCGCTTCGCTGGTGTTCAGCGTCTGGGTGAAGGGCTTCTTCCAGGAGACGAACTCGCGCGCTAGACGCGCCCAGTAGCCTTCGTAGTCGGCCGCGGCCTCGGCGCACAGCTTGTCATACGCCGCCATGCCGGACACATGCGCCTTGTCGGCGAGGGCGGCGGGCGGCGGATAAAGCTTGGTGGTGTCGGTCATGGCGGTCTCCTGGCCTGGTTTGGTGTGCAGTCAGCACCATAGGGTGGCGCTCTTACGAAGGGCTTACTCGAACGGGCAAGGCCTGTGCCCGCTCGACGTGCCGTCATGGTGTGACAACTAGAATCCGCGGCATCCGGAAAATCCCTGAACCCGCTCCCCCATGGCCGCCCAGAAGCCCCCGCAAGTCTCCCCTCGCATGCGCACCCTGCCCCAGCTCATCTTCGCGAGCCGCTGGTTGCAACTGCCGCTGTACCTCGGCCTCATCCTCGCGCAATGCGTGTACGTCTTCCACTTCTGGGTGGAACTCGTGCACCTGATCGAAGCCGCCATGGGCGACAAGACGGCGCTGCAGGCCATCTTCAGCTCCGTCGGCATCACCGGCGATGCGGCGGCGGGTGGCAAGCTCACCGAAACCACCATCATGCTGGTGGTGCTGGGCCTGATCGACGTGGTGATGATCTCCAACCTGCTGATCATGGTGATCGTGGGCGGCTACGAGACCTTCGTGTCGCGCATGGACCTCGAAGGCCACCCCGACCAGCCCGAGTGGCTGAGCCATGTGAACGCCTCGGTGCTGAAGGTGAAGCTCGCCACCGCCATCATCGGCATCTCGTCGATCCACCTGCTCAAGACCTTCATCAACGCCGATGCGCTGACCGACCGCGTGCTGATCGCGCAGACGGTGATCCACATCGCGTTCCTCTTCTCCGCCATGGCCATCGCCTGGACGGACAAGATCCTGTCGGGCTCGTCAGCGAGTCACTGAAGC
>DASWSY010000332.1:0-5312 GCA_036402415.1 Rhizobacter sp.
TGGCGCTTTCCGTACCCGTTCCAGGCCAGTGAAGTGGTGCCCGTGACGCAGCTGCGCTCGGTCGAAGTCGGCCGCAGCGCCGTGGTGCAGGCCACGGGGCTGCGCGAATCGTCGATGCTCACCAAAGACGAGAACATCGTCGACATCCGCTTCACCGTGCAATACCGCCTGAAGGACTGCCCTCGCACCGTCGGAGCCGCGTCGGCGCCGGCGAGCACTGCGTGCGGCGCGCGCGCCTATCTCTTCGAGAACGCCCGGCCCGACGAGGCCGTGATCCAGGCCGCCGAGTCGGCAGTGCGCGAGATCGTGGGCCGAAGCAACATGGACCAGGTGCTGTACGAGCAGCGCGACGAGATCTCGTTGCAGTTGATGGCCTTGCTCCAGGCGCAGCTCGATCGTCTGAACACGGGCATCCTCATCATCAACGTGAACGTCGGCAGCGTGCAGGCGCCCGAGCAGGTGCAGGCCGCGTTCGACGACGCTTTCCGTGCCGGTGCCGACCGCGAGAAGGCCAAGAACGAAGGGCAGGCCTACGCCAACGACGTCATCCCGAAGGCACGCGGCAGCGCCGCCCGCCTGCACGAAGAAGCCGAGGCCTACAAGGCGCGAGTGATCGCGCGAGCCGAAGGTGACGCCCAGCGCTTCAACCGCATCCTGGCCGAGTATCAGAAGGCGCCTTCCGTCACCCGCGACCGGATCTACATCGACACGATGCGCGACATCTACGCGGGCGTGAACAAGGTGATGGTCGACAGCCGCAACAACTCCAACCTGCTGTACCTGCCGCTGGACAAGCTGCTTCAGCAATCTGGCGGTGCGGCACCGGCGCAGCCGGCCACCATGTCGCCGGCCGACGCCGCGACTTCGCCGACATCTTCCTCGGCCGCGCCGGACATCCGCCTGCGGGACGGCCAGCGCAGCCGGGACCGCGATGCGCGCTGACAACAGGGCAGGAAGCACAAGATCATGAATCGAATCGGAACCTTCGCCATCGGCTTCATCGTGTTGCTGATGCTGGTGTATTCCACGCTTTTCATCGTGGACCAGAAGCAGTTCGCCGTTGTCTACGCCCTGGGCGAGATCAAGCAGGTCATCACCGAGCCCGGACTCAAGTTCAAGCAGCCGCCGCCGTTGCAGAACGTGGTGTTCCTCGACCGCCGCATCCAGACGCTCGACAGCCCCGAAACGCGTCCCATCTTCACCGCCGAGAAGAAGAGTCTGGTGATCGACTGGCTGGTCAAGTGGCGCGTGACCGATCCGCGCCAGTTCATCCGCAACAGCGGCACCGACATGCGTAACGTCGAAGCGCGCCTGAGCCCCATCGTCCAAGGCGCCTTCAACGAGGAAGTGACCAAGCGCACCGTGCAGGCCATGCTGTCGACCGACCGCGACAACGTCATGCAAGGCGTCCGTACGCGCCTGGCCGACGAAGCCAAGAGCTTCGGCATCGAGATCATCGACGTGCGCATCAAGCGTGTGGACTTCTCCGCCAACATCACCGGCTCGGTGTATGGCCGGATGGAATCCGAGCGCAAGCGCGTGGCCAACCAGCTTCGTTCGACCGGTTTCGCCGAGGCAGAAAAGATCCGCGCCGACGCAGAACGCCAGCGCGAGGTGATCCTGGCCGATGCCTACCGCGATGCGCAGACGATCAAGGGCGACGGCGATGCGAAGGCATCCGCGATCTACGCCGAGGCCTTCGGGCGTGATCCGCAGTTCGCGAAGTTCTACCGCAGCCTCGAGGCGTATCGAACCAGCTTCCAGAACCGGTCCGATGTCATGGTGGTCGATCCGTCCGGCGAGTTCTTCCGGGCCATGCGTGGTGAGATCGGCGCCGGGGCTGCCGCCAAGAAATAGGGCGAGTTGCCCGGCATGGCGGACCTGCTGCTGAGCGCCCTGGCATTGATGCTGGTGGTGGAAGGGCTGCTGCCCTTCCTGAGCCCCGGGGCGTGGCGGCAGGTGTTCCAGCGTGCGCTTCAGTTGTCCGACGGGCAGATCCGATTTCTGGGCCTGACCAGCATGATCATGGGGCTGGTCGCCTTGCTCCTGCTCTGGCCCTGACGCAGGGCGGTAACAGCGGCGGTCCAGGCACCGGCCGGCCGGTACAATCCTGTTTTTAATCCCCCGGTCATTTCACATGTCGTCTGCTTGGCTGCTGCCCGAGCACATCGCTGACGTCTTGCCCGCCCAGGCCAGGCGCATCGAAGAACTCCGTCGCGAATTGCTCGATGGGGCTCGGAGCTACGGGTTCGAACTCGTCATGCCGCCGCTCCTCGAGCACCTGGACGCGCTGTTGTCCGGTGCCGGACGTGAGCTGGACCTCAAGACCTTCAAGCTGGTCGACCAACTCAGTGGCCGCACACTGGGTGTCCGCGCCGACACCACCTCGCAGGTGGCCCGCATCGATGCCCATCTGCTCAACCGCCGGGGGGTGACGCGTCTGTGCTACTGCGGCCCGGTGCTGCACACGCGTCCCGATGGACTGCACGGCACACGCGAACCGCTTCAGTTCGGTGCCGAGATCTACGGGCATGCCGGCCTGGAGGCCGACCTGGAGGTGCAGGAACTCGCGCTCGATGCGCTGCAACGTGCCGGCATCACCCACCTCACCTTGGACATGGGCGATGCCCGCATCGTGCGAGGACTCCTCGCCGGGCTGTCGCTGGACGCTTCGGTGTTGACGCAGGTCTACGCCGCGCTTGCGGCGAAGGACCAGGCGGAGATGGCGGCGGTGTCTGCCGGGCTGCCTGGCGTGGCGCGCCAGGGTTTGATGGCGCTGTTGCGTCTCTATGGGGGCCAGGAAGTGCTCGATGCTGCCCGGCAGGCCTTGCCCTCGAACGCGCTTATCACGGCTGCACTCGACGACCTGGCCTGGCTGGCGCAGCACCTGCGGCTGGCCTACCCGGAGGTCCGCGTGGGCTTCGACCTCGCCGACCACAGCGGCTATGCGTACTACAGCGGCGCGCGCTTCGCGATCTTTGCCGCGGGCAGCAGCGACGCGCTGGTGCGGGGCGGCCGCTACGACGAGGTGGGCGCCGTCTTCGGGCGCAATCGACCGGCCGCCGGGTTCAGCACCGACCTGAAGCAGCTGGTGGCAGTGGCACCCCAGCGCAGCATGCGTCCGGCCGTGCGTGCGCCGTGGGGCGAGCAGCCCGAGCTGCGGGCCGCGGTGCGCGCGCTGCGCGAGCAGGGCGAGTCGGTCGTCTGCATCCTGCCGGGCCATGATCACGAAGGCGAAGAGTTCGCGTGCGACCGCGAGCTCGTCCTCGTGCACGGCCAGTGGGTCGTCCGGGCGCTCTGACGCTTCCGCACTTTCATTCCTCAAAGCAAATCGGATTCGAGCAATGCAACAAAAGCGCAGCGGCCACAACGTGGTCGTCGTGGGCACCCAGTGGGGTGACGAAGGCAAGGGCAAGGTCGTCGACTGGTTGACCGACCATGCGCAGGCGGTCGTCCGCTTCCAGGGCGGCCACAACGCAGGCCACACGCTGGTCATCAAGGGGGTGAAGACGGCACTGCAACTGATCCCGTCGGGGATCATGCGCGACGGCGTCAAGTGCTTCATCGGCAACGGTGTCGTCGTCGATCCGAGCCACCTGCTAGGCGAGATCCAGCGCCTAGAAGCCATCGGCGTCGAGGTGCGCTCGCGTCTCTTCATCAGCGAGTCGTGCCCGTTGATCCTCCCCTTCCACGTCGAGGTCGACCGCGCACGCGAGGCGCTGCGCGAGACCAGCGGCGCCGGCAAGATCGGCACCACCGGCAAGGGCATCGGCCCGGCCTATGAGGACAAGGTGGCGCGCCGTGCGATGCGGGTGCAGGATCTGAAGCACCCGGAGCGCTTCGCGAAGAAGCTGGGCGAGCTGCTTGAACTGCACAACTTCGCCTTGAGTGGCTATCTCAAGTCGAAGCCGCTCGAATTCCAGCCCATCTTCGATCACGCGATGACGGTGGCCGAGGCTCTGAAGCCGATGCTGGCGGACGTGGGTTACACGCTCTACACCGCCAATCAGCGGGGCGACAACATCCTCTTCGAGGGCGCACAGGGCACGCTGCTCGACATCGATCACGGCACGTACCCGTACGTGACGTCGAGCAACTGCGTGGCCGGCAACGCCGCCGCTGGAGCAGGTGTCGGACCCGACCTGCTGCACTACGTGCTCGGCATCACGAAGGCCTACACCACCCGCGTGGGAAGCGGCCCGTTCCCTACCGAGCTGGAGTGGGACACGCCAGGCACCGTCGGTCACCATCTCTCCACGGTGGGGCAGGAGCGTGGCACCGTCACGGGCCGGCCGCGCCGTTGCGGGTGGCTCGATGCCGCTCTGCTCAAGCGCTCGATCATCATCAACGGCATTTCGGGCCTGTGCATCACCAAGCTCGACGTGCTCGACGGCCTGCCGGAGATCAAGGTCTGCGTGGGCTACGAACTCAATGGCAAGCGTCTGGACATCCTGCCGCTCGACGCCGACGAGATCGACGCTTGCGTGCCCATCTACGACACCTTCCCCGGCTGGTCTGAAAAGACTGCCGGCATCACGCAGTGGGACCAGCTGCCGCTAAACGCACGTCGCTATCTCGAACGCGTGCAAGAGTTCATCGGCGCACCGATCGACATGGTGTCCACCGGCCCCGATCGCGATCACACGATCCTGCTGCGCCATCCCTACCAGGCCTGATGCCGAAGGAGCTTTCCGCATGTTGACCGAAGACGGCAAACATCTCTATGTCTCCTGGGACGAGTACCACCTGCTGATCGAGCGGCTGGCGCTCAAGGTGCATGCATCGGGCTGGCAGTTCGATCAGATCCTGTGCCTGGCGCGTGGCGGTATGCGCCCGGGTGATGTGCTGTCGCGCGTTTTCGACAAGCCACTGGGGATCATGTCGACGAGCTCGTACCGCGCCGAGGCCGGCACCATCCAGGGGCGGCTTGACATGGCGAAGTACATCACGCTGCCAAAGGGCGAGCTGGCGGGGCGGGTGCTGCTGGTCGACGACCTGGCCGACTCTGGCGTCACGCTGCGCGCTGTGGTCGAGCGCCTTCGCAGCATGCCGGCCATCACCGAGTTGCGCTCGGCCGTGATCTGGACCAAGGGCGTGTCGAGCTACACGCCGGACTACTACGTCGAACTGCTGCCCACGAGCCCGTGGATCCATCAGCCGTTCGAAGAGTACGACGAGCTGCGTCCAGAAGGGCTGGCCCGCAAATTCGAGATCTGACGTACCTCGCAGCATCGGGGCAACGAAGGCCCCAATGGCTGCAGCATCAAACGATGCGGCCAAACAAAAAGGCCTGCATCATGCAGGCCTCTTCA
>DASWSY010000333.1:0-7581 GCA_036402415.1 Rhizobacter sp.
TGCAGCACCTGCTGGGCGCACCCACGCCGATCTACCTGCACACCCCGCTGGTGCTCGGTGCGAACGGCGAGAAGCTCTCGAAGCAGAACGGCGCGCAGGCGCTCGCGCTGGACGACCCGCTCGCCGCCTTGCGCGACGCCGCACGCGTTCTGGGCCTGCCAGAGGTGCCCGCCGCGACGATGCCGGAGTGGCTCGCCGCGGCGGTGCAGGCCTGGCGCGAGGCCTGGTGCACTCAGCGTGGCGCCGACAGCACCTGGTCGACCCAGGCCACGTAGGCGTCGACCCAGCTCTGCAGGAACGCGCGCTTCTTCTCGTCGGTCACCGTGCCGGCGTCGTCGACCATGTTCTCGCTGTACTGGACGTAGGCCTCGGGCTGGTTGAGCAGCGGCACGTCGAGGTAGGCCAGCACGTTGCGCAGATGCTGCTGCGCCAGCGCGGTGCCGATGGCGCCACCCGAGGTGCCGATGACGCCACCCGGCTTCTTGGCGAACGCGTTCTTGCCGTAGGGGCGCGAGGCGGTGTCGAGCGCGTTCTTCAGCACACCGGGAATCGAGCGGTTGTACTCGGGCGTGACGAAGAGCAAGGCATCGGCCGCGCTCACCTCGCGCTTCAGGCGCTGGGCCTGCTCGGGCATGTCGTTGTCGCGGTCCTGGTTGTAGAGCGGGAGGTCGCCGATCTCGAGCTGCTGGAAGCTGAAGCGCTCGGGTGCGAGCTTGGCGATCGCGTGGGCGAGCTTGCGGTTGATCGAGTCCCGGCGCAGGCTGCCCACGAGCACCGCGACCTTGCGTTTGTCTTGCGTCATGCCATGCCCCTGTCGTTGCGGAAGGGCCCACTCTAGTGAGCGCAGCGCATCGGGCGTCGTGCGCTCGGCATTGCCCACGGCACCATGCCGGGATTGAACGCCTGCCGCGGCGTTAGCATTCGGCCCCTCCCTCCACTCACGCGAGCCCACCATGCAAACCACCGCTTCCGGCCTGCAATACGAAGACACCACCGTCGGCACCGGCGCCGAAGCCCAGGCCGGCCAGCACGTCACCGTGCACTACACCGGCTGGCTCTACAGCAACGGCGTGAAGGGCGCCAAGTTCGACAGCAGCAAGGACCGCCGCGACCCCTTCGACTTCGGGCTGGGCGCCGGCATGGTGATCCGCGGCTGGGACGAAGGCGTGCAAGGCATGAAGGTCGGCGGCACACGCGTGCTCATCATTCCGCCGGAGCTCGGTTATGGTGCACGGGGCGCGGGCGGCGTTATCCCGCCGAACGCGACGCTGATGTTCGAGGTGGAGTTGCTGGGCGTCTGACAAGGGCCGCCATCGCCCTCCTACAGACGGAACGATACCGAGGCCGCACACTGCGGCCTCTCGTTCGAGGAGGGGCCATGCCCATCAAATACGACATCGTCCACACGACGACCTACAGCTATGCCAAGCCGGTGACCTTCGGCGAACACCGCGTGATGTTCAGGCCGCTCGACAGCCACGACCTGCGGGTGCTCGCCACCGACCTCGTTGTCAGCCCCGACGCGAACATCCGGCTGATCCAGGACCAGTTCTCCAATTCGGTCGCGCTGGTGCAACCGCAGAGCGACGCGGCAGAACTGAAGATCGTGTGCTCGTTCACCATCGAGCATGCGCACAGCAACAACCTCGAGCTGCCGCTGTCACCCTCGGCGGAGTTCTTCCCGTTCGCGTACTCGGTGGACGAGCGATTCGACCTCGAGCACTTCCTGCGCCCGCACTACGACGACCCTGAAGGCAAGCTCACCGCGTGGGCACGCCAGTTCATGAACCCCGACGGCCCGACCGGCACGCGCGACCTGCTGGTGAAGATGAACCAGCACATCCGCGACAGCTTCAGCTACGCCGCGCGTGACGAGGAAGGCACGCAGACGCCGCTCGAGACGCTGGAGAAGAACACCGGGAGCTGCCGCGACTTCGCGCTGCTGATGATGGAAGCGGCCCGGCGCCTCGGCGTGGCGACACGCTTCGTCTCGGGTTACCTGTACGACCCGGCGCTGGACGATGCCAACCCCGAGACCGAACCGAACGTGATCGGCGCGGGCTCCACGCATGCCTGGCTGCAGGCCTACCTGCCCGGCGCGGGCTGGGTGCCGTTCGACCCCACCAACAACCTGCTGGGGGGTTACCAACTGCTGCGCGTCGGCGTGGCCCGCGACCCGAAGCAGGCCTCGCCGGTGTCGGGAAGCTGGATCGGCGAGCCGGCGTCCTACCTCGGGATGAAGGTGGACGTGAGCGTCAAGCGCGTGGCCTGACGCTCCTCAGCCTCAGCGGCTGAAACCACCCTGGCGCGGGCGTTGCGGCTTGTTGAAGCCGCCCTTGGCGGGAGCACCGGGCTTGCGCGGCGCGAAGCCACCGGCATTGCGGTCGACCGGCGCGCGGTCGAAGGCGCCACCACGCGGCATGGGCTGGCCGTGCGGCACGAAGACGCTGTTGTGGCGGTCGTTCGGGCGCTCGGCGCTGTAGCGGTCGTTGCGGTCACGGTCGAACGGCGCACGTTCGCGCGGCGCAAAACCTTCGCCGGCACGCTGGTGCTGCGGCTTGTGCCACGGCTTGCTGGCGCCGCCAAACCCGCCGCCGCCAAACCCGTTGCCGGCACCCTGGCCAGCGTTGTGGCCGAAGCCACCCTTGCCATGGTTCGGGCGGCCCTGAAACGGCTTGCCGCCGAACTTGGCGTCGCCGCGCGGCGCGAACATGCGCGGCTCGGGCTGCTTGGGCTCCAGGCCGGTGATGGTCGCGACGGGGATGTTCTGCGTGGTGAAGTGCTGGATGCGGCGGATCATGCCCACGTCCATGCGCTCGGCCAGCGTCACCGCGAGGCCATTGCGGCCGGCGCGGCCGGTGCGGCCGATGCGGTGCACGTAGTCCTCGGCCTTCATCGGCAGGCCGTAGTTGATGACGTGGCTGATGGTCGGCACGTCGATGCCGCGGGCCGCGACGTCGGTGGCCACCAGCACCTTGAGCTGGCGGTTGCGCAGGCCCTGCAGCACGCGGGTGCGGCGCCCCTGCGGCATGCCGCCGTGCAGCGAGGCCACGGCATGGCCCATGTCGGCCAGGCGGTCGGCCAGCCAGTCGGCGTCGCGCTGGGTGCTGGTGAACACCACGGCCTGTTCCATTTCCTTCTCGGTGAGGATGTGGTCGAGCAGCGCGTCCTTGTGCGACTTGTTGTCGGCCCAGTGCAGGCGCTGTTCGATGTTCTCGTGGGTGTCGGTATGCGACGCGATCTCGATGCGCTGCGGCTCGCGCAGCAGGTCCTGCGCCAGGCGGCCGACGTGGCCGACGAAGGTGGCGCTGTACATCACCGTCTGGCGGTTGGCCGGCAGGTGGTCGACCACGGTGCGGATGTCGTCGATGAAGCCCATGTCGAGCATGCGATCGGCTTCGTCGAGCACCAGCATCTCGACGTTCTCGAGCACGGCCTTGCCGCTCGTCAGGTGGTCGAGCAGGCGGCCGGGGGTGGCGATCATGATGTCCAGCGGAGCGCGCAGGGCCTTGAGCTGGGCGCCATAAGGCACGCCGCCGACGACGGTGGTGCAGCGCAGGCCTTGCACATGACGGCCGTAGGTCATCGCGGCCTTGTCGACCTGCATCGCCAGTTCACGCGTGGGTGCGAGCACGAGGATGCGCGGGCCGTAGACCACGCCCTTCTCGCGGCGCTTGGTGTTGTCGCCACGGGCCGCGAGGATGCGCTGCAGCGCGGGCAGGATGAAGGAAGCGGTCTTGCCGCTGCCGGTGCTGGAAGCGACCATCAGGTCACGGCCTTCCAGGGCGGGCGGGATCGCGCTCGCCTGCACCTCGGTCGGCTCGGTGTAGCCGGAGTCGGCCAGGGCACGGGTGATGGCCGGATTCAGGCCCAAGGTATCGAAACTCATCGTCGTCTCTCTCGAAACAAGGCACAGCCCTGCGCGACGAAGCGCAAGGCAGCACCACGCGCAGCCGTCAAAGGGCTCGCAGGTGAAGTCGCTGGGGAGAAGGTCCGAACCGGGACTGGCCAAGGTGCCAGCGGTGGGGATCAGGAACAGTCAAAGCGACGGCATCGCCGCCAACCATTCCCGAAAGTGGGTTCGAACAGGCCGCGCAGCACTTGGCTGCGGGAAGACTCGATGAGGTCAGAGGGGATGAACGAAACGCCTGGAGCTTGTGGGCCACTCAGGCGAAGCGCGGATTCTAGCAGCACCCTCGGGTCTTGACGAGGGCGCGGCCCTTCATTTCGCCAGGAAATGCTCGCGGTAGTACACCAGTTCGTCGATCGACTCGTGAATGTCGGCCAGTGCCGTGTGCGCCTGAGCCTTCTTGAAGCCGGCAAGGATGTCGGGCTTCCAGCGCTTGGCCAGCTCTTTCAGCGTGCTGACGTCGAGGTTGCGGTAGTGGAAGAAGTCTTCCAGCGCCGGCATGTAGTTGGCGAGGAACCGCCGGTCCTGGCAGATGCTGTTGCCGCACATCGGCGACTTGCCCTTGGGCACGTAGCGTTTCAGGAATTCGATCATCTGCGCCTCGGCGCTCTTCTCGTCGATGGTCGAGGCCTTCACGCGGTCGATGAGACCGCTCTTGCCATGGGTGCCCTTGTTCCAGGCGTCCATCGCGTCGAGCGTGGCGTCGGTCTGGTGGATCGCGAAGACGGGGCCTTCGACACGCTGGGTCAGATTGGCATCGGTCACCACCACCGCGATCTCGATGATGCGGTCGGTGTTGGGGTACAGGCCGGTCATCTCGAGGTCGATCCAGATCAGGCTCTGGTCGCTGCTGGGCAGGTTGGGGTTGTTGGTGGTCTCGTCGGTCATGCTGATCTCCTTACCGGGAACATTCTCGCAGCCTACACTTCGAATCCTCATGCAAAGCACCGCCCTCACCCTGCTCTTCGCCGCTGCGCTGGTCGCCTCGTTGCTGGTGAAGTTCTGGCTGTCCACGCGCCAGATGCGCCACGTGGCCATGCACCGCGACGCGGTGCCCGGCGCCTTCGCGCAAACTGTCTCGCTGGCCGCCCACCAGAAGGCGGCCGACTACACGCTGGCCAAGGGACGTTTCGGCTTGCTGAGCACCGCCTTCGGCACCGCGGTGCTGCTGGGCTGGACGCTGCTGGGCGGCCTGGACGCGCTCAACGTGGCCGTGCGCGACGCCATCGAACCCCGCTTCGGCGGCATGGCCTACCAGCTCGCGCTGCTCGCCGCCTTCGCCTTCATCGGCGGCCTGCTCGACCTGCCCTTCGAGCTGTACAGCACCTTCCGCATCGAACAGCGCTTCGGCTTCAACCGCATGACCTGGAAGCTCTACCTGGCCGACATGGTCAAGGGCGTGATCGTCGGCGCGCTCATCGGCCTGCCGATCGCGGCGCTGATCCTGTGGCTGATGGGCGCGGCGGGCACGCTGTGGTGGCTGTGGGCCTGGGGCGCATGGATGGGGTTCAACCTGCTCATCCTCGTCCTCTACCCGACCGTCATCGCCCCGCTCTTCAACAAGTTCCAGCCCCTCGCCGACGAGTCGCTCAAGGCGCGTGTGCAGACGCTGATGCAGCGTTGCGGTTTCCAGGCCAAGGGCCTCTTCGTGATGGACGGCAGCAAACGCTCGGCCCACGCCAACGCCTACTTCACCGGGCTCGGCGCCGCCAAGCGCGTGGTGTTCTTCGACACGCTGCTGAACAAGCTCACCCCCGGCGAGGTGGAAGCCGTGCTCGCGCACGAGCTCGGCCACTTCAAGCACAAGCACGTGACCAAGCGCATGCTGTCAATGTTCGCGCTGAGCCTGGCGGGCTTTGCGCTGCTGGGCTGGCTGTCGAACCAGGCCTGGTTCTATACGGCGCTTGGCGTGCGGCCCTCGCTCGGGTCGCCGAACGATGCGGTGGCGCTGCTGCTCTTCCTGCTCGTGGTGCCGGTGTTCGCCTTCTTCATCTCGCCGCTCTTCGCGCAGCTGTCTCGCAAGCACGAGTTCCAGGCCGATGCCTACGCCTGCGCGCAGGCGAGCGGACACGACCTCGCAGCCGCGCTGCTGAAACTGCACGAAGACAACGCCTCGACGCTGACACCCGATCCGGTGTACGTTCGCTTCTACTATTCCCACCCGGCCGCGCTGGAGCGGCTGAGCGCCATCCACTCCGAAGCCAGCCTTCAAGCGAGCCGAGCATGACCCACCTGCAGAACCGCAAGTGCCAGCCGCTCAGCGGCGAGCCGATGACTGACCGCGAAGTCCAGGACCACCTGGCCCAGGTGAGCGGCTGGCACCTGAAAGATGGCGCGATCGAGAAGACCTTCAGCTTCAAGAACTACCACGAGACCATGGCCTTCGTGAACGCGCTGGCCTGGATCTGCCACGTCGAGGATCACCACCCCGACCTGCATGTGAGCTACAACCGCTGCGTGGTCCGCTACAACACCCACTCGGTGAACGGCATCTCGGTCAACGACTTCATCTGCGCGGCCAAGGCCGACGCACTGGTGGCCTTTGTCGGCTGAGCTCGACGTCGGCCTGGTGGTGGCCGGCTATGGCCGCCACTACGTGGTCGAGACGCCCGAGGGCCGGCGCGTCATCTGCCACCCTCGCGGCAAGAAGAGCGACTGCGTGGTGGGCGACCGGGTGCGCTGGCAACCCACCGGCGACGAAGGCGTGATCGAGCACGTGGAGCCGCGGCGCAACCTGCTGTTCCGGCAGGACGAGTGGAAGACCAAGTCCTTTGCCGCCAACCTCGACCAGATCCTGGTGATGGTGGCCGCCGAGCCGGTGTTCAGCGAATCGCAGCTGGCGCGTGCGCTGATGGCCGCAGAGAGCGCCGGCATCGCGGCGCGCATCCTGCTCAACAAGGCTGACCTGCCGCAGATCGCCACGGCGCGCGAGCGGCTGAAGCCCTATTCCGCGATGGGCTACGACGTGCGCGAAGTGGCCCTCAAGGCACGCCCCGACGAATCGCGCGCCGCGCTCTTCTCGCTGCTGCAGGGCCAGGCCACGCTGGTGCTCGGCCCGAGCGGCACGGGCAAGAGCACGCTCATCAACCTGCTCGCCCCGGATGCACGCGCCCAGGTGGGTGAAATCTCTCAGGCGCTCAACTCCGGCAAGCACACCACGACGTCCACGCAGTGGTACTGGCTCGACGCCGAGCGCAGCACCGGGCTCATCGACTCGCCGGGCTTCCAGGAATTCGGCCTGCGGCAGATCAGCGCGCAAGACCTGCCACGCCTGATGCCCGACCTCGCGGGCCCCTCGCAAGGCTGCAGGTTCTACAACTGCACCCACCTGCACGAGCCGGGCTGCGGCGTGCGCGCCGCGTTGGCATCGGGCGAGATCAGCGAATCGCGCTACCGCATCTACGCGGAAATCTTCTCTGAGCTCTCGGCGCCTGCCCGATATTGAGGGCCGTGACGCCAGCGTCAGCCGGTCAGGTTGGCGAGCGATAGCAGCGCGAGCAGCAGCATCCACAGCACCACCGAGCGCCAGACCAGACCCACGATGCTGCGCAGGTGCTCGAGCTGCGGGAGTGCTCCCGGCGTGGACCCTTCGGCGCCGGCCGCGTCTTCGTTCACCCCGCTGTCGAAGGTCTTGGAGCGGTCCGGTGTCACGCCTGGCGCCGCCGCGCCCC
>DASWSY010000334.1:0-21865 GCA_036402415.1 Rhizobacter sp.
CATCACGCCCAAGACGCGTATTGTCTTCGTAGAAACGATCGCCAACCCGCGCACCCAGGTCGCCGACCTCGAAGGCATCGGCAAGCTGTGTGCGGAACGCGGTATTTTGTACGTGGTCGACAACACCATGACCACGCCCTATCTCTTCCGTCCGTCGGCGGTGAAGGCCGGGCTGGTGATGAACTCGCTGTCGAAGTCGATCAGCGGTCACGGCAACGTGCTCGGCGGCGCGATCACCGACACCGGCCTCTTCGACTGGACGGGTTTCCCCAACATCCAGGCACCCTACAAGAAGGGCGCGCCCAAGACCTGGGGCCTCTTGCAGATCCGCAAGAAGGGCCTGCGCGACTTCGGCGCGACCCTGGGCGCCGAGGCCGCGCATCGCATCTCCAACGGCGCCGAGACGCTCGCGCTGCGCATGGACCGCGCCTGCGACAACGCCCTGAAGCTCACCACCTGGCTGGAGCAGCACCCCAAGGTCGCGGCCGTGCACTACCCGGGCCTGAAGAGCCACGCCCAGCACGAGAACGCCACGCGCTGGTTCAAGGCCTATGGCGCGCTGATGAGCTTCGAGCTGAAGGACGGGCACGACACCTTCGCCATGCTCGACGCGCTGGAACTCGTCATCAAGTCCAGCCACCTCGGCGACAACCGCACGCTCGCCATTCCCGTGGCGCAGACCATCTTCTGGGAGATGGGCCTCGAGAAGCGCCAGAAGATGGGCATCAGCGAGTCGCTGGTGCGCATCTCGGTCGGCATCGAAGACTACGTCGACCTGCAGGCCGACTTCGAGCAGGCGCTGGCGAAGGTCTGATCAGCGGGGCGTGATCGCAAAGAGCTTCATCGCGCCGCCGGCCGACAGGTCGAGCCCGGCGGCGTAGATGGTCGGCGTGCTGGAGCCCGCGCAGAACATGCCGCTCTGCACGGCGCTCGTGATCTCGGTGATGGCCATCTGCGTCGTCGGCGAGACGCTTCCCGGCCCTTGCAGCCAGGAGCGGGGGGTGGTGGTGATCGACGGCAGGCCGTCGTAGGCCATGCCGTCGCTGCCGTAGAGCGTGCCGCCGGAGATGCAGAACTGCGGTTGCAGGGCGGTGAACACGAAGGCATGGTTCAGCGTCGCGAACGACGACACCGTGTTGCTGCCGAGCGGCAGGGTCATCACACGATCGCGGTAGCCGATCCACAGGCGGTTGTGCTTGTAGACGAGCGTGTGGATGCTGCCGTAGCCGAGCGACGAGAAGTCCCAGCGGCTCGCATCGCCCGTCGCGCCCACGCGGAACAGGAGGCTGCCGCTGGCGGCGTAGAGGTTGCCGGTGCCGTCGGCCACGGCGGGCCAGGTGCCCAGGCCCGTGGCCGAGAGGGTGGCGGTGCGTTCGTAGCGGGCGCTGAAACTGGTGCTGGCGGTGCCGCTGCGGGATTCGCGGTAAACGTAGTTGCCGCTCAGGCCCCACGACAGCGCGCTCGTGCTGCTGTCGCCATCGGGCACGATGAGCTCGATGTTGCGGTCGTCGAGGTAGTTGAGCGAGATGCCGCCGTTGTTCATGTTGGCCGTGCCGTAGCGGCGCGTGCCGGTGCCCTGCGCGATGCCGGCCCAGTGGATGCCGAACTCGTCGACGCCTTCGCTGGTGGTGAGCGACGCGGAGAAGCTCGCCGCGACGACGGGCAGTTGCCACTGCATCCAGCGGCCGGTGGTCGAGCCGCGTGCGGTGCGCTTGACGATGATGTCGTTGCCGCCGGTGTCGTACATGCGCAGGTACACACCGTCGTTGGTGGCCTGCATGCTGGCAATGTCGGGGCTGCCGGCGGGGAAGGAGAACTTGTTGACCGAGGCGACGGAGGCCTCGCCGCCGCTGCCGCCACCCCCGCTGCCGCCTCCACCGGCGTCGTCACCGGAGCTGGACCCGCCGCAGGCGGTGAGCGACAAGGCAAGCCAAAAGGCAAGGGGCAGGGCAGCAGGGTGGCGCATGAAGCGTGACGCGTGAAGTGAGGGGCGCCGTCACTATCCTCAGGCCGCCTGGCGCCTCCCATCGGCCGAACGACCGATGTCGTGTGACGTACTGCCGGTCTCGGAACTGAAGCGTTCCAGCGCGTCTGCCAGCGGCACGAGACCCACCATGGCCCCGCTGCCCGTGGCGGCCACGCCGTCTTCCACGGCATGCGCAAACTGCACCGCCGGATCCGCCTCGAGGCGCGCCTTCAGGGCCTGGATCTTCGGAAAGGCACGCGGGTCGACCGCCGAATGGAAGTCGGCCCAGCGCGCCACGCCGATGAAGATGGCATCGGCCAGCGTCGGGTGGTCGCCCACCAGGTAGGGCGCGTCGCCGATCATGGCTTCCAGTTGCGCGTGGCGGAGGGCCACGGCCTCACGCCCGTGGCGTTGCAGAACCTGCCGGACGTCTTCCGGCGTGCTCGGGTTCTCCATCGCCACCCACAAGGGGCTGAAGGCGCCGGTGAAGCTGGTGTTGAGGAAGGCCATCCACTGGTGCATGCGCAGCGATTCGTTGCTGCCCGGGGCGAAGCTGATGCGATGCGCGGTGTCGCGCGAGGCCAGCCAGTGCGCGATCGCAAGGTTTTCGGTGAGCGCCTCCCCGTTCTCGAGGATCAAGGCGGGCGTCTCTCGCCGGCCGTTCAGCCGCCCGTAGGCCTCGCTCAGCATGTCGTCGGGCATGTGGACGCGTGCTACGCGGTAGGGCAGCCCCAGCCATTCGGATGCGGCCACCAGGCCGAGCGAGCTGCCCTGCGGGTAGCCGGCGAAGAGGATCGGTGTCATGTGAAGCTCCTGGTGTGATTCGGAGCCTTCAGCGTAGGCATGGCGGCCCGCGTCGAGAAGACCGTGGGCGGCGACATAAAGTCCACGCACGGAGACTTCCACGATGACCAACCTGAACGATCTGCTCTTCTTTGTGCGCGCGGTGGATTGCGGCGGTTTCGCCGCTGCCGCGCGCTTGCTCGACGTGCCGAAGTCGAGCGTGAGCAAGCGTGTGGCCGAGCTGGAAAAGCAGCTCGACGCGCGCCTCGTGCACCGATCGTCGCGCAGCTTCGTGCTCACCGACGTGGGCCGCGAGGTCTACGACCATGCGCGAGCCGCCATGACCGAGGTCGAGGCCGCGGAAAGCGCCGTCAAGCGACGTCGCAGTGAACCGAGCGGCGTGGTGCGCATCACGAGCTCGGTGCCGGTGGCGCAGTTCGAGCTCGCCTCGAAGCTGCCCCGCTTCATGCGCCAGCATCCGAAGGTGACGGTGCACGTGCAGGTCACCGACCGGTTCGTCGACCTGCTGCAGGAAAACGTCGACATCGCGGTGCGCAGCCATTTCGCACCCCTGCGCGACTCGGAACTCGTGCAGCGGCAGATCCGCAGCGAGCCGATCGTGCTGGCCGCGTCACCGGCGTACCTGGCGCAGCACAGCGTGCCCGATACCTCCGACTCACTGGCGGCCCATCACGGCTTGCTGGCGCCGAATGCGGGCACCGGCGCGTCATGGGCCTTGCGCAACGGGTCCGGGGATGAGGCTCAGGTGGCGCCCGTGGCGCGGTTCCTGTCCAACGAATCGGTCACCCTGATGGAAGCGGCGCAGACCGATCTGGGCATCGTCGCCCTGCCGCGCGGCATGCTCACCAAGCATTTCGATGCAGGCAGGCTGGTTCATGTGCTGCCGGGGTGGACAGCAGGCACGGTGATCACGACGGTGCTCACGCCGCACCGGCGCGGGCAGCTGCCCTCCGTGCGTGCGGTGATCGATTTCCTGGCGGCGGAAGCGGTCAGCGCTTGATCAGCGCGCCCACTTCACGAGCGCATCGCGCGTGACCAGGAGCACCTGGTCGTCGCCGGCACTCGTGTCCAGCCAGGCCACCTCGAGCTTGCGGAAGGCATGCTCGAAGTGCGGGCGCTCGTTGCCGATCTCGAGCACCAGCACGCCGATGTCGCTCATGCGCGAGGGAGCGTCTTTCAGGATGCGGCGCACGAGGTCCATGCCGTCGTCGCCACCGGCGAGTGCGAGCTGCGGCTCGTGCAGGTACTCCTTGGGCAGCTCGCGCATGCTCTGCGCGTTGACGTAGGGCGGGTTGCAGACGATGAGGTCGTAAGGGCCCTTCAGCTCGTCCAGCAGGTCCGACTTGACGAGCGTGATGCGCTTGCCGAGCTTGTGCTTGTCGACGTTGATGCGGGCGATGGCCAGCGCGTCGTCCGAGATGTCGGCGGCGTCGACCGTCACCTCGGGGTAGGCCATGGCCGCGATCACCGCGAGGCTGCCGTTCCCGGTGCACAGGTCGAGCACGCGCTGCGTGCGGTCCGACAGCCAGGCGTCGAGCGTGCCTTCGCCCTCGCCGTCGGCCAGCAGCTCGGCGATGAAGGAGCGCGGCACGATGCTGCGCTCGTCGATGTAGAAGGGCACGTTCTGCAGCCAGGCTTCCTTCGTGATGTAGGCGGCTGGGCGGCGGGTGTCGATGCGCTCCTGGATCACCGCATCGATCCTGGCGAGCTCGGCGTCGGTGAGCTCGCGCCTGGCGTGCGGCTCCAGTTCATCGATGGGCATGCCGAGCGCCCAGAGGGTGAGCCAGGCGGCTTCGTCGAACGCATTCGTCGTGCCGTGCCCAAATGAAACGCCCGCCTGTTTGAGGCGGGCGGCATGCGCGGTGATGCAGTCGATGAGCTTCACAGCAGCAGTCCTTCCAGTGTCTTGCGGTAGATGTTCTTCAACGGCTCGATGTCGGCCACACGCACGTGCTCGTCGATCTTGTGGATGCTCTCGTTGAGCGGCCCGAATTCCACGACCTGCTCGCAGATCTTGCTGATGAAGCGGCCGTCGGAGGTGCCGCCGGTGGTGGAGAGTTCGGTCGTCACGCCGGTCACGCTGCGAATGGCGACGTCGAGCGAGTCGACCAGCGCGCCGCGCGGCGTGATGAAGGGCTCGCCGCTGAGCGACCAGGCGATGGTGTGGTCGAGCCCGTGCTTGTCGAGCACCGCCTTCACGCGGGCCTTCAGCGTGTCGACAGTCTGCTCGGTCGAGAAGCGGAAGTTGAAGTCGACCACCAGCTCGCCGGGGATCACGTTGCTCGCGCCGGTGCCGCCGTGGATGTTCGACATCTGCCAGCTCGTCGGCGGGAAGTACTCGTTGCCCCGGTCCCATTCGATCGCGGCCAGCTCGGCCAGCGCGGGTGCGGCCAAGTGGATCGGGTTCTTCGCGAGCTGCGGGTAGGCGATGTGGCCTTGCACGCCCTTCACCGTGCCGTCGACGGAGGGGCCTTCCTCGTCGCTCGTGATGAGGAGGGCGATGCCGCCGCAGCGCTCGCCGTGCTGGGCGACGAATTCCTCCACCGCTACCACGAAGGCGGCGATGGACGTCTTCATGTCGGCGGCGCCGCGGCCGTAGAGCCTGCCGTCTCGGTGCGTCGGCACGAAGGGGTCGCTCGTCCACTGCGCGAGCGGGCCGGTGGGCACCACGTCGGTGTGGCCGGCGAAGACCAGCAGCTTGCTGCCGGGCCGGCCACGCCGCAGGGCCCACAGGTTGGTGACACGGAACGCCTCGGGTCCGAAGGCCAGCGTCTCGCAGCTGAAGCCGAGCGGCGCCAGGCGGGCGGCGATCAGGTCCTGGCAGCCGCCGTCATCGGGCGTGACCGAGCGGCGGGCGATGAGCTGTTCGGTCAGCGAGAGCGCGGCAGACATCGGGGATCAGAAGCGCGTGGCGCGGAACCCGCTGTTGCGGCCGTCGTCGCCCGGCACGTCGAGCGTGATCTCGGTGAAGGTCGGCTGGTCGTCGACTTCTTCCTTCTTGGGCTGCAGGCGCGACACCGGCTCCATGTCGTTCTGCAGGCGCCACATCAGGTTGGTCGGCGAGTCGGCGTACGACAGGCCTTCGTCGCGCGTGATCACGCCTTCGCCGATCAGGCGGGCGAGGTCGGCCTCGAAGGTCTGCGAGCCTTCGGCCATGGAGTTTTCCATCGCCTCCTTCACGCCGTTGAAGTCACCCTGCTCGATGAGCTCGGCCACGAGCTTGGTGTTGAGCATCACCTCCACCGCCGGGCGCCGGCCGCCGGCCGACGCGCGTACCAGGCGCTGCGACACGATGGCCTTCAGGCCCGAGGCCAGGTCGGACAGCAGGGCAGGGCGCGACTCCGGCGTGTAGAACGACAGGATCCGCCCCAGGGCGTGGTAGCTGTTGTTGGCGTGCAGGGTCGAGACGACCAGGTGGCCCGACAGCGAATACGAGATCGCCATCGTCATCGTCTCGCGGTCTCGGATTTCGCCGATGTAGATGCAGTCGGGCGCCTGGCGCAAGGCGTTCTTGAGCGCGATCTGCAGCGACTGCGTGTCGCGGCCCACCTCGCGCTGGTTCACCATCGAGCGCTTGTTGTGGAAGATGAACTCGATCGGGTCCTCGATGGTGAGGATGTGGCCGGCCATCTGCTGGTTGCGCTGCTCCAGCATCGAGGCGAGTGTGGTGCTCTTGCCGGTGCCGGTGGCGCCCACGAGCAGGATCAGGCCGCGCTTCTCGAGGATCAGCGTGTTCAGGATCGGCGGCAGGTTGAGGGAGCCCAGCGCCGGGATGTCGTGCGGAATGCAGCGGAACACCGCCGCGATCGAGCCGCGCTGGCGGAAGGCGCTCAGGCGGAAGCTGCCCACGCCGCTGATGCCGATGCCCACGTTGAGCTCGCCCGTGTCTTCCAGGTCTTCGAGCTGGCTCGGCGTGAGCAGCTCGGCCAGCAGCTGGCGCGGCTGCGCGGCGCTCAGCGGCTGGTCGGAGAGCTGCAGGATCTGCCCGTTGATCTTGATGAGGATGGGCGTGGCAGCCGACAGGTAGACATCGGAAGCGGCCTTTTCGGCCATCAGCCGCAGCACGCGTTCCATGTTGCCGCCGGATGCGGCGGTGCTGCTCGTCGTGGTGTTCATCGGAGTCCTTTCGGGGCTCGATCGATCAGGTTCAGAGAGCGAGGCGAGACTTCTTCGTTGTTGTCGGGAAAGAGATCAGCTGCGCAGCAGTTCGTTGATGCTGGTCTTGGCGCGCGTTTCGGCGGTGACGCGCTTGACGATGACGGCGCAGTACAGGCTGTGGCTGCCGTCGACGGCGGGCAGCGAGCCGCTCACCACCACCGAGCCCGCGGGCACGCGGCCGTAGCTCACTTCGCCGGTCATGCGGTTGTAGATCTTGGTGCTCTGGCTGATGTACACGCCCATCGAGATCACCGAGTACTCTTCGACGATCACGCCTTCCACGACCTCGGAGCGGGCGCCGATGAAGCAGTTGTCTTCAATGATGGTGGGGTTGGCCTGCAGCGGCTCCAGCACGCCGCCGATGCCCACGCCACCCGAGAGGTGCACGTTCTTGCCGATCTGCGCGCACGAGCCGACGGTGGCCCAGGTGTCGACCATGGTGCCTTCGTCGACGTAGGCGCCGATGTTCACGTAGGAGGGCATCAGCACCACGTTCCTGCCGACGTAGCTGCCGTGACGGGCCACGGCCGGCGGCACGATGCGCACGCCCGTGGCGCGCACTTCGTCTTCGCTCAGGTGCGAGAACTTCGTCTTCACCTTGTCGAAGTAGGCGAGGTCGCCGGAGCGCATGAGTTCGTTGTCATTGAGGCGGAACGACAGCAGCACCGCCTTCTTGACCCACTGGTTCACCGTCCAGTCGCCCACGCCCTTGCGCTCGGCCACGCGCAGGCGGCCGGCGTTCAGGTCGTCCACCACCTGGGTCACCGCGTTGCGGATCTCGGGGCTCGCGTTCTGCGGGTTCAGGCTCGTGCGGCCTTCCCAGGCGAGGTCGATGATGTTCTGGAGCTGTTGGGTCATGAGGTTTGCTTAGAGGGACTTCACATACGAGACGATGCGGTGCGCGGCTTCGAGGCATTCGTCGACCTCGGCCACCAGGGCCAGCCGCACACGGCCTGAACCGGGGTTCACGCCGTCCACCTCGCGGGCGAGCAGGCTGCCGGGCAGGACCGCGACATTGTATTGAGCCAGCAGGCCCAGGGCGAAGGCGATGTCGTCGCCGCCGTGCGCGTGCTTCGGAATGCCGGCCCAGAGGTAGAAGCTCGCGTCGGGCAGCTTCACATCGAGCGCCTGCTCCAGCACCGGCAGCACCTGCGCGAACTTGCGGCGGTACTTGTCGCGGTTGTCGACCACGTGCTGTTCGTCGTCCCAGGCGGCGATGCTCGCGCGCTGGATCGTCTGGCTCATCGCGCTGCCGTGGTAGGTGCGGTAGAGCAGGAACTTCTTGAGGATCTGCGCGTCGCCGGCGACGAAGCCCGAGCGCATGCCGGGCACGTTGGAGCGCTTCGACAGGCTCGTGAGCGCGATCAGGTTGCGGAAGTCCTGGCGCCCGAGCTGCGCTGCCGCTTCCAGGCCGCCCAGCGGTGCTTCCTCGCGGAAGTAGATCTCGGAGTAGCACTCGTCGGACGCGATCACGAAGCCGTGGCGCTCGCTCAGCTCGAAGAGGCGCTTCCATTCGGCCAGCGGCATCACCGCGCCCGTCGGGTTGCCGGGCGAGCAGACGTAGATGAGCTGGGTGCGCGCCCAGACGCCCTCGGGCACGGCGTCCCAGTCGGCCGCGAAATTGCGTGCCGGGTCGCTGGCCACGTAGTAGGGCGCGGCGCCTGCGAGCAGGGCCGCCCCCTCGTAGATCTGATAGAACGGGTTGGGGCAGACGACGGTGGCGCCTTGCTTCGTCGGGTCGATCACCGTCTGGGCCAGCGAGAACAGGGCCTCGCGCGAGCCGTTGACCGGCAGCACCTGCGTGTTGGCATCCACCGTCACGCCATAGCGACGCGCCAGCCATCGCGCGCAGGCCTCGCGCATCGCCCGCTCGCCGGCCGTGGCGGGATAGGACGCGAGTCCGTCGAAGTTCTTCACCAGCGCGTCCAGCACGAGCTGCGGCGTGGCGTGCTTGGGCTCGCCGATGCCCAGGCTGATCGGCTTGAAGGCGGGGTTGGGGGTGATGTCCCGGGTGAGGGCGCTCAGCCGTTCGAAGGGATACGGGTGCAGCTTGGCCAGCAGAGGGTTCATGCGCCCGATTATCGGGGAGCGCGCCTCGCGAACCCTTCGGCTTTCGCGCGTACCGCCGGCGCCGTCCAACCCGGTGGCCAGACGGGGTGGCCCCGGTCGCCGAGCGGGCTGTCGAGGCCGAGCTTGCGCAGCAGCGTGGCCGCGTCGTAGGGCGCGTGCACCTTCACGTCGTTGTCGAAATAGGCGTAGATGTCGCGTTTCGCGCGCTTGGGCGCCGGCCGGGGCGAGGCGAGCTGTGCGTCGGCCACCTGCCCGCCGGTGCTCCAGGTGCGGATTCGGTCGGCCCAGCGCGCGAGGGCCGCATCGCTGTAGCCGCTCGCGTAGAGCTCCTTGTCGCCGTGCAGGCGCAGGTAGACGAAGTCGGCGGTCAGGTCTTCGAGCAGCGGCCACTTGCCGGCGGTGTCGGCCACCACCAGGGCGATGCGGTACTTGCGCAGGAGTGCGATGAAGGCAGGGTCGGCGAAGCTCTCGTGGCGGATCTCCACCGCATGGCGCATGCGGCGTTTTGCGTCGGGCACCAGGCTCGTGCGGCCCTCGACGCGCCTGTCGTGGCGGGCGGCGATCGCCGCCGCGGCCTCGGTGTCGTGCGGCAGTTGGGCGAAGAAGGCTTCGAAGCGCTCGGGCTTGAAGGGCAGCATCGGCGGGAACTGCCAGAGGATGGGGCCGAGCTTGGAGCCGAGTTCGAAGAGCCCGTTGGCGAAGAAGTTGGCCAGCGGCGTTTCCACGTCCTTCAGGCGCCGCATGTGGGTGATGTACTTCGGCCCCTTGACCGTGAAGATGAAATCGTCGGGCGTGTCGGCTGCCCACTGTGCGTAGAACTCCGGGCTTTGCAGCGAGTAGAACGAGCCGTTGATCTCGATCGTGGGCAGCATGCGCGAGGCGAACTCCAGCTCGCGGCGCTGTGGCAGCTTGTCGGGGTAGAACACGCCACGCCAGGGCTCGTAGCGCCAGCCGGAGATGCCGATGCGGATGTCGGGTCGTGAGGCCATGCCGCCGGCCGGCAATCGAGGTGCCTGCCTGGAGCGCGGTTTGCTACAACGCGGGCATGAGAGCGCTCGCCTTGTCCACCCTCGGGGCCTTGACTGGCCTGGCCTGCAGCGCCGGGCCACCGGCCGGTGCGCCGCCCGCGCGCGCGCCGGTCACCGCGCCGGCCGCGCCCTCAGGTGCGCATTGCGGCATTGCCGCCTTCCAGGCGGCGGTGCTGGCGCGCGTCAATGCCGCCCGGGCGCGCGGGGCGAGTTGTGGTAGTTCCGGCCGCTTCGGTCCGGCGCCTCCGCTGGCCTGGGACGGCGCACTTGCGCGCGCCGCCGAGCAGCACACGCGGGACATGGTCCGCGGCAACTTCTTCTCGCACACCGGCTCGAGCGGTACGGAGTTGCGAGAGCGCGCCGACGCGGTCGGCTACCGCTGGCGCACGCTGGCCGAAAACATCGCCGGCGGGCGCGAGACGGTCCCTGGCGTGGTGGACCAATGGCTTGCCAGCCCAGGCCATTGTGCAAACCTGATGAAGCCCGACCTGGTCCACGTGGGCGTGGCCTGCGTGCCCGGCGGGCCGCGCAACACCTACACCCATTACTGGACGATGGCGCTGGGCGCGCCCCTGCGCTGACGCCCGCGTTCAGAGCAGGCCGCGTTCTTCCGCGTGCTGCGGGAGCTCGACGCGCGGCTGCGGCTTCCAGCCCTTCTGCCGGTGTTCGGCCACCACGTTGGTGTAGATGCCGCCACGCACGTACCACTTGGCGGTGATGCGCACGAAGCGGGGGTTCGTGGCCTTCACGATGTCGTCGAGGATGGTGTTGGTCACCTTCTCGTGGAAGGCGCCCTCGTTGCGGTAGCTCCAGAAGTACATCTTCAGGCTCTTCAGCTCGATGCACAGCTTGTCGGCAATCATGTCGATCACGAAGTGCGCGAAGTCGGGCTGGCCGGTCAGGGGGCAGTGGCAGGTGAACTCGGGCACCTGGAACTGGATGACGTAGTCGCGCTGCGGCGCGGGGTTGGGAAAGACCTGCAGGTCCTTGCTGGGCGCGGTCGGCGGGTTGGCCGGCTTTTCACGCTCGTTGAGCTTTTGCAGGCTCGGCTTGTGCTTCGGGGCGGCGACTTTGGCGGACATCTTGGCCATGGCGTTTCGAGAGGTTTCTTCGTGGGTGTTCCAGAGGGTGCCGATGCTATCATCGCGCCTCGCTGGAAAGCCGCCGGATGGCGGATTTTCCTAAATAAATCAAGCACTTAGACGCGCTCGGCGCACGCCGAAGCCGCACCTGGCCCGCTCTCTCCATGCGTCTGAATTCCATCAAGCTCTCGGGCTTCAAGTCCTTTGCCGAGCCCACGAATTTCCAGCTTCCCGGGCAGCTCGTCGGCGTGGTCGGCCCCAACGGTTGCGGCAAGTCCAACATCATGGACGCGGTGCGCTGGGTGCTCGGTGAGTCGAAAGCCAGCGAGCTGCGTGGCGAATCGATGCAGGACGTGATCTTCAGCGGCTCGGGCAACCGCAAGGGTGCAAGCCGCGCGAGCGTCGAGCTGGTGTTCGACAACAGCAGCGCGCGCGCCGGCGGCCAGTGGAACCAGTTCACCGAGATCGCGGTGAAACGCGTGTTGACGCGCGATGGCACCAGCAGCTACTTCATCAACAACCAGCCGGTGCGCCGCCGCGACGTGCAGGACGTCTTCCTCGGCACCGGCCTTGGCCCCCGCGCCTACGCCATCATCGGCCAGGGCACGATCAGCCGCATCATCGAATCGAAGCCGGAAGAGCTGCGCCTCTTCCTCGAAGAAGCCGCCGGTGTCTCCAAGTACAAGGAGCGCCGCCGCGAGACCGAGAACCGGCTCAAGGACACGCGCGAGAACCTCACCCGCGTCGAAGACATCCTGCGCGAGCTGAACGCCAACCTCGAAAAGCTCGAGAAGCAGGCCGAGGTGGCCAGCCAGTACCGCGCGCTGCAGGAGAGCGGAACCCTCAAGCTGCACCAGCTGTGGTTCCTCAAGCACCGCGATGCCGCGAGCGAGCAGGAGCGGGTCAAGAAAGAAGTGCTGGAAGCGACCAACGCTCTCGAAGCCCGCATGGCCGAGCTGCGCCACGGCGAAGCCGAGCTGGAAACCATCCGCCAGGCGCACTACGCCGCGAGCGACGAGCTGCATACCGCGCAGGGCTCGCTGGCCGAAGCGTCTCTCGAAGTGAGCCGCCTGGAGGAGCGCATCCGCTACGTGGTCGAAGGCCGCCAGCGTGTCGAGCAGCGCCTCGTCGAGCTGAAGGCGCAGAACGAACAGTGGGAAGAGCGTCAGGCCGAAGCACAGGCCGAGCTGGAGCAGATCGCCGAGCAGATCGCCGCGGCCGACGAGCAGAGCGAGATCCTCGCCGCGCAGGCCGAAGAGCAGGCCGCCAACCTGCCGAACACCGAAGACGCCGTGCGCGCCGCGCAGGCCCGCGCCAACGAGCAGCGCAGCTCGGTCACGAGCGTGCAGCAGCAGATCCAGGTGCTGGCCGCCGAGAGCCGCAACATCGACGACCAGCGCCGCCAGCTCAACGCCCGCCGCGACCGGCTCGACGCCGAACGGCGCCAGCTTGCCGCACCCGACATGGCGCGGCTCGAAGAGCTCAAGCAGCAGGCGGCCGTGGCCGAGGAGGCGCAGGCGGTGGCCGACGAACGCCTGCACGAGTTGAGCGAACAGGTGCCCGCGCTCGACGAAGACCGCCGCACGAAGCAGGAGCAGGTCAACGCCGAAGGCGGCAAGCTCTCGGATCTGAGCGCGCGCCTGGAAGCGCTGCGTGCGCTGCAGGAGAAGGTGCAGACCGAAGGCAAGCTCAAGCCCTGGCTCGCCAAGCACGGGCTCGACGGCCTGCAAGGCCTGTGGACCAAGATCCACATCGAGTCGGGCTGGGAGACGGCGCTCGAATCCGCGCTGCGCGAGCGCATCAATGCGCTCGAAGTCGGCCGCATCGAGACAGCCCGGGCGTTCGCTTCCGATGCGCCGCCCGCCAAGCTCGCGTTCTACACGCCGCCGCAGGCGGCCATCGCCAACACGCACCAGACGCTGCCGCGCCTGTCAGACCTGTTGCGCCTCGGCGATGCAGGCCTGAAGGCACTGCTGAACGACTGGCTCGAAGGGGTCTACACCGCCGCCAACATCGACGAAGCCTTCGCCGCGCGTGACAAGCTCACGCACGGCGAAGTGATCATGACCCGCGAAGGCCACGCGGTGAGCCAGTTCGCGGTGGCCTTCTACGCGCCCGACTCCGAACAGGCCGGCATGCTGGCCCGCGCGCAGGAAATCGAGAACCTGGAGCGCCAGTTGAAGGCGCAGGCTTTGATCGCCGAAGAGTCGAAGAGCGGCCTCGTGCGTGCGGAAGCGGCGTACACCGACGCGTCGCAACGCCTCGTCACCGCGCGCCGCGAGGCGGCGGAAACGCAGACACGGGCCCACCAGTTGCACGTCGAGCTGTTGCGCCTGTCGCAGCAAGCGGAAGCGACCAGCACGCGGCGCGGCCAGCTCGACGCCGAGTTGGCCGAAGTCGACGGCCAGCTCGAAGAGCTGAACGAGCGCCGTGCCACCGGTGAGGCCAAGTTCGAAGAGCTCGACATGCAGCTCGCCAACACCCAGGAGCGCCACGCCGAGCTGGAGGAAGCCGTGATCGACGCCGAGCGCAAGCTGGGCGAAGCGCGCGAGCAGCTTCGCTCGCTGGAGCGCCAGGCGCAGGAGGCGCAGTTCTCCTCACGCTCGTTGGCCGCGCGCCGCAGCGAGCTGCAGCGCAGCATCGAGACGGCCACGCAGCAGGTCGCGGCCAACGAACAATCGGCGGTGCAGCTGCAGGAAGAGCTGACCCGCCTGACCGACGCTTCGGCGCAAGCCGGGCTGGAAGCCGCGCTCGCCGTGAAGCTCGAGCGCGAAGCGGCCCTCGGCGCCAAGCGCAGCGAGTACGACGACCTCACGATGCGCCTGCGCCGCGCCGACGAGCAGCGCCTGCAGCACGAGCAGAGCCTGCAGCCCATGCGCGACCGCATCACCAAGCTGCAGCTCGAAGAGCAGGCCGCGCAGCTCGGCGGCGCGCAGTTCATGGAGCAGCTCACCGCCGCCGAAGTCAACCTCGAAGCGCTGGCGCAGACCATCGCCGACAACAACGTCAAGCTTTACGGCCTGCAGGGCGAGCTCGACCGCATCAACCGCGAGATCAATGCGCTCGGCGCGGTCAACCTCGCGGCGCTCGACGAGCTCACTGCCTCGCGCGAGCGCAAGACCTTCCTCGACGCGCAGAACGCCGACCTGAACGAAGCCATCCACACGCTCGAGAACGCCATCCACAAGATCGACCTGGAGACGCGCGACCTGCTGGGCAGCACTTTCAACCAGGTCAACGCGCACTTCGGCCGCATGTTCCCCAGCCTCTTCGGTGGCGGCCAGGCCAAGCTCGTGATGACGGGCGACGAGATCCTCGACGCCGGCGTGCAGGTGATGGCCCAGCCGCCCGGCAAGAAGAACAGCACCATCCACCTGCTCTCGGGTGGCGAGAAGGCGCTCACCGCCATCGCGCTCGTGTTTGCGATCTTCCAGCTCAACCCGGCACCCTTCTGCCTGCTGGACGAGGTGGACGCGCCGCTCGACGACGCCAACACCGAGCGCTACGCCAAGCTCGTGAAGGAGATGAGCAGCGGCACGCAGTTCCTCTTCATCAGCCACAACAAGATCGCGATGGAGATGGCCGAGCAGCTCATCGGCGTGACGATGCAGGAGCAGGGCGTGTCCCGCATCGTGGCGGTCGACATGGAGTCGGCCGTCAGCATGGCAGAAGCGGCCTGACGCGCGATGAGCAGCCTGACCATCGCGCTGGCCTGCCTGGGGGGCGTGGTGCTGGCCGGCGTGGTGGCGCACGGTGCATGGCAGGCCCGCAAGGCCGGCCCGAAACGGCCGGAACAACCGACCCCCGATCCGCGTGAGCGACTCGAGCCGCGCGAACAGATCGAGCCGGTGCTGGGCGACCTGCCGGCCGAACCCCAGCCGGCCTCGACGGGGCCGATCGTGGTTGACCCCGACCGGCCTGTGTCGCCGCTGCCGCTGGCCGCCGTGCGCCGCGCGCCGCAGCGTCTCGATGCACTGATTGACGCGATCGCCACGCTGACCCTCGAATCGCCCGTCACCGGCGAGCTCGTGCTCGCGCATCAACCGACCTCGCGCCGCGCCGGCAGCAAGCCGTTCCTCATCGAAGGCCTGAACACCGAGACCGGCGAGTGGGAGGCCCCGCTGCCCGGCCGCCACTACGGTGAACTCCAGGCCGGCGTGCAGCTCGCCAACCGCAGCGGCGCGATGAACGAGATCGAGTACTCCGAATTCGTGCAGAAGATCCAGCCCATGGCCGATGCCATCGGCGCGATGGCCGACTTTCCCGACATGCTCGACGCCGTCGCGCGCGCCAAGGAGCTCGACGCCTTCGCCGGCCAGCACGACGCGCAGCTCGCGGTGCACCTGCAGGCGCGTTCGGTCGCGTGGAGCGTGGGCTACATCCAGCAGCACGCGGGGCGTCACGGCTTCGTGCCGGGCATGGTGCCGGGCCGGCTGGTGCTGCCGTCGGCGGAAGAAGGCGCGCCGCCGGTCCTCACGCTCACCTTCGACGCGCAGGCCGCGCTTGCCGACGACCCCAACCAGGCCGCCGTGCGCGACGTGACGCTGAGCTTCGACGTGCCGCAGACCGACGCCAAGTCCGAACCCTTCATCGCCTGGCAGGCGAGTGCACAGGCGCTGTCGCTGGGCATGGACGCGGCGATCGTCGACGACAACGGGCAGCCGCTGAGCGCCCAGGGCTTCGCGGCGATTGGCGCCGAGCTGGGCAAGTTGTACGAGGCACTCAACGCGAGAGACATCGCGGCGGGGTCGATGGTGGCGCGGCGGCTGTTCAGCTAGCGGCGATGAGACAGGCACGCCGGGGGCGTGCGAACGACGAACCGAGGAGGAAACATGAGGGATGTATCGAATGGCCGCAGCGGCGGCTGGCTGCGCCGTGGCTTCATGGCCTTGGCGCTTGCCATGCTGGCCGGCTGCGTGGCCACGCCCATCGCCACCGACCGCAAGCTCAGCGGGCAGGAAGGGGCGGTGGTGCTCAAGCTGGTCCTCAACGGCATGAGCCCGAGCGATCCGACGGAAACCCTGTCGAGCATCGTCATCCGGCGCGAGCGTCCGGCGGGCGAGCGCGAGGTGGGCGGCGACGTCGTCACGCTCGTGCGCACACGGGCCGTGACCAGCAGCACCGCCGTCTTCAGCGGGATGGTCGAACCCGCCCGCTACCGTTTCGTGCACGGCTCCGGGGTGTCGGGCAACACCACCTACACCTTCCCCATCGGCAGCATGCTGAGCGGCTTCGAGGTCAAGCCGGGTGAGGTGTCCCTGCTGGGGACGCTGCTCGTGCAGCCCATCGGCGGTCTGCGCTTCGTGGTCGGCTACCAGCCGCCGGACGCCGAGCTGAAGGAGACCTTCGAGCAGCTGTTCCCGGCCCTGGCCGCGCAGACGCGCGACAAGCCGTTCAACACCCTGGAGATGACGCCCGAGATGCAGCGTCGCGCCGAGATCGCGCCGCGCTTCAAGCTCATGCCTTCGATGATGAGCGGCTTTGCGCAGGCATCCGACGGCGGCTACTACGTGGGCGGCCGGATCGGCAAGGTGCGCTGGCGCGCGCCGGGAGAGTCGGCCTGGCAACGCGCCGACCTCAAGACCTGGCGAGAGGTGCTGACGCTCAGGCCCTACCGCGGCGGCCTGCTCGCCGGCGGCGAAGAAGGCCTGCTGCGGCATTCGGCCGACAAGGGCAAGACCTGGACCGCGCTGACCCCGCCCGACCGTGGCCTGATCCACACGCTGGAGCTCATGCCTTCGGGCAAGCTGGCCGCACTCGTCCAGCGCGAGGACGTGTGGACGGTGTACGCAACCGACGATGCCTTCGCAGGCGCCTGGCGCAAGCTGGCATCGTTCGACAACGAGCGTTCGATCAACGTCGGATGGCAGTTGCCGATCCCGCTGACGGTCGGCAGGCGAATCGGTCTGGCCATGCCGAATGGCTCGATCCGGCTGGTCGACACCGAGACGGGTGCGGTCACGCAGGCCTCCACCGGCCAGTCGCTGGTCGGCGTGCAGGCCCTGCCCGACGGCACCCTGATCGCGCAGAGCGTCGTGATGGTGAAGACCACGCTGGTCTCCACCGACGACGGCAAGACCTGGACCGATCTCAACACCAGCCGCTTCGTGGCCGCCATCGCCTTCAGGGACCGCCAGACGGCCTTTGCGGTGGCGCCCATCGCGCCGGGGGTGTTCCCGGGCGAATTCGGCCTGATGACGAGCATCGACGGCGGACGGACCTGGAAGCACAGCGGCAGCGTGCCGGGCGGCGCGGGGTCGCTCGCGACCCTGCGCGAATTGCGCATCGACCGGACCGACGGCTCGCTGCTCGCCTTGCTGCAGAGCGGCACGGTCATGCGTTCGACCGATGAAGGAAAGTCCTGGTCGCGTGAGCTGTAGCGCGTTCCGCGACGGAGCTTGCTCCAGAATCGCGGGATGAAGATTCCGTCCTCGGGCGCCGACGCAGCGGCGCGCGCCAAGACACTGCGCGAACAGCTCCACCACCACGCCCATCGCTACTACGTGCTCGACGATCCGGAGATCCCGGACGCCGAGTACGACCGCCTGTTCCAGGAACTGCAGGCGATCGAAGCCGAGCATCCCGAGCTGCTGACGCCCGATTCGCCCACGCAGCGCGTCATTGGGCAGGTGCTCGACGGCCTGACGCCGGTCTTCCACACCGTGCCGATGCTGAGCATCCGCACCGAGACCGACACCGAATCGAGCGGTGCGGTGGCCTTCGATGCGCGCGTGCGCCGCGAGCTGAAGCTGACCGACGCCGACCCGCCGGTGGAGTACGCGGCCGAACTCAAGTTCGATGGGCTCGCGATCAACCTGCGCTACGAGCATGGCGTTCTGGTGCAGGCCGCCACGCGCGGCGACGGCGAGAAGGGTGAAGACGTCACGCACAACATCCGCACCATCGGGCAGATCCCGCTGCGGTTGAAGGGCGTGGACGCGCCGGTGCTCGAAGTGCGCGGCGAGGTCTACATGAGCCGCGACCAGTTCGAGAAGCTCAACGAACGCCAGCGCGAGCTGATCGCGAAGGGTGCGAAGAACGAGAAGACCTTCGTCAACCCGCGCAATGCGGCCGCCGGCGCGGTGCGGCAACTCGACTCGGCCGCGGCGGCCAAGAAGCCCTTGAGCTTCTTCGCCTATGGCCTCGGCGACGTGCAGGGCTGGGAGGTGCCGCCCACGCACAGCGAGATGCTCGACGCGCTGCAGCGCTTCGGCCTGCCGGTCAACGGCGAGCGCGTGGTGGTGCAGGGTGCCGAGGGGCTGGTCGCCTTCCACCAGAAGATCCGCGAGAAGCGCGACAGCCTGCCCTTCGACATCGACGGCATCGTCTACAAGGTCAACTCGCGCGAGCTGCAGAAGAAGCTCGGCTTCGTCTCGCGCGAGCCGCGCTGGGCGGTGGCGCACAAGTACCCGGCGCAGGAGCAGATGACGCTGCTGCGCGACATCGACATCCAGGTCGGCCGCACCGGCAAGCTCACGCCGGTGGCGAAACTGGAGCCGGTGTTCGTGGGCGGCACGACGGTGAGCAACGCGACGCTGCACAACGAGGACGAGGCACGCCGCAAGGACGTGCGCATCGGCGACACGGTGATCGTGCGCCGCGCCGGCGACGTGATCCCCGAGGTGGTGGGCGTGGTGCTTGAAAAGCGCCCGGCCAACGTCGGCGAGCCTTTCGACCTCTACAAGCGCCTGGGCGGCAAGTGCCCGGTGTGCGGCAGCGACATCGCGCGTGAAGAGGGTGGCGCCGACTGGCGCTGCAGCGGCGGGCTCTTCTGCCCGGCGCAGCGCAAGCAGGCCATCCTGCACTTCGCGGGGCGCCGTGCGATGGACGTGGAGGGCCTGGGCGACAAGCTCGTCGACCAGCTCATCGACGCCGGCCTCGTGCGCACCTTGCCCGAGCTCTACACGCTCGGCCTGGCAAAGCTCACCGCGCTGGAACGCATGGGCGAGAAGAGCGCGCAGAACCTGCTGGCGGGGCTGGAGAAGAGCAAGAAGACCACGCTCGCGCGCTTCCTCTATTCGCTCGGCATCCGCCAGGTCGGCGAGACCACGGCGAAGGACCTGGCCAAGCACTTCGGCAAGCTCGACCTCATCATGGACGCGAGCGTCGAGCAGTTGCTCGACGTGCCCGACGTCGGCCCGATCGTGGCCGAGAGCATCCACACCTTCTTCCGCCAGGCCCACAACCGCGAGGTGGTGGAGCGGCTCAAGGCCGTGGGCATCGGCTGGGAAGAGAAGGAGGGCGCCGGCGACCTGAGCCCCAAGCCGCTGGCCGGCAAGGTCTTCGTGCTCACCGGCACGCTGCCCTCGATGTCGCGTGACGAAGCGAAGGACCTGATCGAAGCCGCCGGCGGCAAGGTGTCGGGCTCGGTGTCGAAGAAGACCAGCTATGTCGTCGCGGGTGAAGAGGCGGGCAGCAAGCTGGACAAGGCGCGCGAGCTTGGCGTGGCGGTGATCGACGAGGCGGCGCTTCGGGCGATGTTGTGACGCGCTGCGCCACCGCATAAACCCCATCGCCAGCCCCGCGAGGCACTACACGATGAGCGCCCCGCTCTGGAAAGGGTGCGGCCTGAGCCGGCAGAATCCGCCCATGGCCATACGAGAGATCCTGAAGATGGGTGACGCGCGCCTGCTGCGCGTCGCCAAGCCGGTGCAGCAGTTCGACACGCCGGAGCTGCATGCGCTGATCGCCGACATGTTCGACACCATGCATGCCGCCAACGGCGCCGGCCTCGCCGCGCCGCAGATCGGGGTGGACCTGGCGCTCGTGATCTTCGGCTTCCGGAAGAACGACCGTTACCCCGACGCACCACCGGTGCCCGAGACGGTGCTGCTCAACCCGCAGATCACGCCCCTGTCCGACGACGAGGAAGAGGGCTGGGAAGGCTGCCTCTCGGTGCCTGGCCTGCGTGGCGTGGTGCCGCGCTTCGCGCGCATCCGCTACACCGGCTTCGGGCCGCGCGGCGAACGCATCGAGCGCGAGGCCGACGGCTTCCATGCCCGCGTGGTGCAGCACGAGTGCGACCACCTGATCGGCAAGCTTTACCCGATGCGGGTGCGCGATTTCAGCCGTTTCGGCTTCACGAGCGTGCTGTTTCCTCAGCTCGACCCTGCCGAAGACGATTGAGCGCGCCGGTTTCGTTGCGCGAGCGTTCGCTTTTTGCGAAGAAACGTTTCTGTGGTCGGCGAGACGCCTTTGCGGGGCGTTGATGAGGAACTGCGGGCGCAGGCCCGCGCTCGAATGCGAGACATGCCCATGACACACCACTTCCTCTCGCTCCGCTGGCTCGGCATCGGGTTCGGTCTCGTGCTGATGATGCTGCTGGCACCCCCGGTCTTCGCGGCCGAAGCCGACGATCCTCCGAGCCGCGCTGGCCGCGTGGCCGAGGTCAAGGGCCAGGTCTGGATCTACGCCACCGACAGCAACGAGTGGATCGGCGCGGTGCGCAACCGCCCCGTGACCACCGGCGATCGCCTGTCCACCGAATCCGACGGCCGCGCCGAGGTGCGCATCGGCTCGACCGTGCTGCACATCGCGCCCGACACGGAGGTGGAAGTGCTGCGCCTCGACGACGACCGCCTGAGCCTGCAGCTTCACAGTGGCAGCGTGGCCGCGCGCCTGCGCACCGGCGAGGCGGCCGATGAATTCAGCCTGCGCACTGACGAAGGTCGCTTCGTCACCGAAGGCACCGGCCAGTTCCGCTTCGACCGCGACGACAACACCAGCAGTGTCACCGTGGCGAACGGGCAGGCCCGCTATGAAGCCGATGGCACCGCCCTGCCGGTACAAGCGGGCCAGCGCGTGGAGTTCTGGCGGGAGCGCGGCGTGCCGCAGTACTCCGTCACCGATCCGCGCCGCGACGACTTCTCGAACTGGGTCGCGGCCGAGAACGCACGCGACGAGCGCAGCGTCTCGTCGCGCTACGTGTCGCCCGAGATGACCGGCGTCGAAGACCTCGACCGCCACGGCCGCTGGGAAGCCGACACCGAGTACGGCGCACTCTGGATTCCGCGCACGGTGGTGGCCGGCTGGGCCCCCTACCGCATGGGCCACTGGACCTGGATTCACCCCTGGGGCTGGACCTGGGTCGACGATGCGCCCTGGGGCTTCGCGCCCTTCCACTACGGCCGCTGGGTCTGGTACCGCAATGCCTGGTGCTGGGCGCCCGGCCGCTACGTGGCCCGGCCGGTCTACGCGCCCGCCTTGGTGGCGTGGGTGGGCCGGCCCGGCGTGAGCGTGTCGGTGCGCGTGGGCAGCGCGCCGACGGTGGGATGGTTCCCGCTCGGCCCGCGCGAGGTCTACGTGCCCGGCTACCGCGTGAGCCCGCGCTACGTGCAGAACGTGAACGTCACCCACGTCACGAACATCACCAACGTCACCACCATCATCAACAACCCCGGGCAGGTGGTGGCCAACACGCGCTACGTGAACCGTCGCCTGCCGCACGCGGTGACGGTGGTGCCCTCGCAGGTGGTGGAGCGGCGCCAGCCGGTGGGCCGCGCGTTCACGCCGGTCAACGAACGCACGCTGCGCGAGATGCGCAATGAACGGCCGCGCGCCGATGCGCCGGTGGCCGCACCGCCACGCTTCGAGGCGGGCCCCGGCCGGCAGGTGGTGGACCCGCGCACGTCGCGGCCCGGCACGCCGCGCCTGGGCACCGGCCGCGATGCCGAGGCCGGAGGCCCCCGGCCGCCGGCGGTGATCTCGGCGCCGCGCGCCCCGGAGCGCGAAGGGCGCGACGGGCGAGATGGTCGTGA
>DASWSY010000335.1:0-4346 GCA_036402415.1 Rhizobacter sp.
CAAGCAGCCCGACCTCGGCACGGCGATCCTGGTGTTTTCGGCGGGGTTCTACGTGATCTTCTTCGCCGGCCTGTCCTGGAAGCTCATCGTGCCGGTGCTGGTGGTGGGCGTGGTGGGCATCACCACGCTGGTGCTGTCGGAAGACCGCATCTGCCAGCCGGGCGTGGACTGGCGCGTGCTGCACGAGTACCAGAAGAACCGCGTCTGCACCCTGCTCGACCCCACCACCGACCCGCTGGGCAAGGGATTCCACATCATCCAGGGCATGATCGCCATCGGCTCGGGCGGCCTGTCGGGCAAGGGCTTCATGAAGGGCACGCAGACGCACCTGGAGTTCATCCCCGAGCGCACCACCGACTTCATCTTCGCCGCCTACGCCGAGGAGTTCGGCCTCGCCGGCTTCGCCGTGCTGCTGCTGAGCTTCATCTTCCTCATCTTCCGTGGCCTGATGATCGCCGCCGACGCGCCCAGCGTCTTCTCGCGCCTGCTGGCCGGCGCCATCACGCTCAGCTTCTTCACCTACGCCTTCGTCAACATGGGGATGGTGAGCGGCATCCTGCCGGTGGTGGGCGTGCCGCTGCCCTTCATCAGCTACGGCGGCACGGCGATGGTGACGCTCGGGCTCGGGCTCGGCATCCTGATGTCGATCGCCAAGAGCCGGCGATCGGTGCGGCGCTGAGCGCCGCGGCGCGCGGCCTCATCACAGCTGCAACGTCTGGCGCTGGCGCGTGAGGCGCCGGTGTGTCGCGCGGGCGGCCGGCACCCAGCCGCGCCGCCACCAGCGTGCGCACATCGTGAGGCCCCGCACCCACTCGTCGGCCGCGTAGGCGATCCACACGCCCACGAGGCCCAGCCCCATCACGCTGCCGAGCAGCCAGGCGCCCCCGGCCATCACGAAGACCATCGAGGCGATGCCCGCCACCACCGGAAAACGTGCGTCGCCGGTCGCGCGCAGCGCGTTGATCACGACGAGGTTGAAGGTGCGGCCCGGCTCCAGCAGCACCGTGATCCACAGGAGCGTGCTCGCTTGCGCAATGATCGTTTCGTCCTGCGTGAAGCCGCGCATCAGCCAGGGCCCGGCCAGCGCGGCCAGCAGCGCGATGCCGGTGGACACGAGCAGTCCGTAGCGCACGCTCTTGCGCACCAGCGCATGCGCGGCATGAAGCTGGCGCGCGCCGACCATGTGGCCCACGAGGATCTCGCTCGCGAAGCCGATCGCCAGCCCGAAGACCAGGATGAAGTACATGATCTGCATGGTGTAGCTGTGCGTCGCGAGCGCATGCGTGCCCATGCTGGCGGCGAGCGCGATGGTGACCATCAGCGCGAGCCGGTAGGCGATGTTCTCGGCCGCGCCGGGCAGGCCGATGTGCAGCACCGGCGCGAGGCGTCCCCAGTGCAGGCGCCACCAGTCGGCCCCGTGCGGCACGAGCTGCAGGCGCCAGCGCCACAGCAGCAGGTGCAGGCCCAGGCCGAAGGCGCGGCTCACGGCGGCTGCCACCGCGTAGCCGGCCAGGCCCATCACCGGCATCAGCGGCAGGCTGAGCGCGAGGTGCAGGCCATGCATGGCGAGCATGTTGTAGAGGGTGTCGCGCGCGTGCATGTGCGCGCGCATCACCGCGGCCATGCTGGCGTTGAAGGCATCGAGCGCGAGCGAGATCGCGAGGATGCGCAGGTAGGGCGCGGCCAGCGGCAGCACCTCGTCGGGAGCGTTCATGACGCGCAGCAGCGGCGTGGCGAAGAGCGCGAGCGCGAGCGCCGCGCCCAGGCCCAGCCATGTGCTCGCGGCCAGCGCGGCGCGCGCGGCGAGATCGGCGCTTGCGCGGTCGCCGGCGCCGAGGTTCTGGCTGATCACCACGCTCACGCCCATGCTGATGATGCGAAACAGCAGGAAGAACGAGACCTGCACGTGGTTGGAGAGCGCAAATGCGCCCGAGGCGCTGTCGGACACGCGCGAGGCGAGCCACAGCCCCGCGATGCCCACCGCCATGCCGAGCACCAGCTCGGCGAGCAGGGGCCAGGTGAGGGCGACGAGGCTGTGGCGGGAAGCGGCGGAAACAGGTGAGGCGGGAGCGGACATCCCGCCATCATCGGTGCTGCGCGGTTACGGCGCAGTTACGGCGGCGCAGCGCCGCCGTGCACCGGTCGTTCAGCGCCGGCTGCGCGGGCGGCGCGGTGCGAGGAATTCCTGCTCCACGTCGAGCGTGCCACGCACGCCGATGTCGGCCTTGTGCCGGGCCAGCCACTGCGACGCGGCGTCGCGGCCGAGGTCGCGCAGGCGTTCGAGAAAGGCACGGTCGGTGTTGAACTTGGTGTTGGGACCGAGCGGGCTCAAGCCCTCGTCGTCGGCCACCATGTGCAGGCGCAGGTTCTTGTAGCGGCCCGAATCGAGCTTGCCTTCGCGCATGAGTTTCGACACGAAGGCGATGGCGCGCATCTCGCCCATCAGGCTCGCGTTGAAGGTGATCTCGCTCAGGCGGTCGAGGATCTCCTCGCTGCGCTTCGGCGTGCCCTCGCGCACCAGCGGGTTGATGCGCACCATCAGGATGTCGAGCGACTCGGTGTTGTAGATCAGCGGGTAGATGGCCGGGTTGCCGGTGTAGCCGCCGTCCCAGTAAGGCTCACCGTCGACCTCGACCGCCTGGAAGAGGAAGGGCAGGCAGGCCGAGGCGAGCAAGGCGTCGATGCTCAGCTCCGGCCGGGTGAACACGCGGGCCTGGCCGGTGGTGACGCTGGTCGCGGTGACGAAGAGCGGCAGCTTGCAGGCGTGCAGCGCGTCTTCTTCGATGTGGCGGCGCACCACGTCGCGCAGCGGGTTGAGGTTGAGCGGGTTGAACTCGTAGGGGCTGAAAGAGCGGAAGAAGGCGCTGACCCACTGGTAGCCGGGCAGGCGGTCGAATTGCAGGTGCTCGTGCAGGCCGTTCGCCTGGCCGGCCGAGAAGGGCGAGAAGATCGAGCCGGACCGGCTCACGTCGAGCCAGAACTCGGCAAGCGCCTCGCGTGCACCGGGGCGGCGGCCGCGGTGGAAGCCGGTGGCCATGACCGCCGCGTTGAGCGCGCCGGCGCTCGTGCCGGAGATGCCGCTGAAGAGGATGTCCTCGTCCTCCAGCAGGCGGTCGAGCACGCCCCAGGTGAAGGCGCCGTGCGAGCCGCCGCCTTGCAGGGCGAGATCGATGTGTCGAAGGCCGTTGTCGGAAGGCCGGGCAGAAGAAGGCATGCGCGCGTGGGACAGGCGAAGGAGCGGCCCAGTCTAGCGGGGCTCGTCGGGCGCAGCGACCGTGGGGCTGTCGCCTGCCGGCAGGGCCGGGAAACGCACGGTGAAGCGCGCGCCGGGGCCGAAGGCGGCACCGGCGTGGTCGGTGAGCACGCCGCTGCGGTGGCGCAGGTTGGCGTCTTCCAGCGCGATCTCGGCGCGGTGCTGCTGCGCGATCTCCTTCACGATCGCGAGGCCCAGGCCCGAGCCGTCGACGTTGGTGCCCAGCGCCCGGTAGAAGGGCTGGAACACCTTGTCGCGTTCGGCGGGTGCGATGCCGGGGCCGGAGTCCTCGACCTGCAGCACCACGACCTGGCCGAAGGGGTCGTCGACCACGCGCACCGTGACCGTGCCGCCCTCGGGCGTGTACTGCAGCGCGTTGTCGACCAGGTTGCGCACCAGCTCGCGCAGCAGCACCGGCTGGCCCTGCACCTGCGCGGTGGTGTGGCGCTCGGCGGTGCCAGGGCCCTCGTAGCCGAGGTCGATGCGCTTGTCGAGTGCGCGCGGCACGAAGTCGTGCACGACTTCGGTCGCCACCCGGGCGAGGTTCACCCGCTGGTGGGTCTGCGCCTGCGCGGGGTCTTCGGCGCGTGCCATCGCGAGAAGCTGGTTGACCATGCGCGCGGCGCGCTGGCTGCTGCGCGCGATCTGCTGCAGCGATTTCTTCAGCGACTGCGGGTCGGTTTGGCCGGCGTCGATCTCGCGCTGCGCGAGCTCGGCCTGGGTGCGCAGGCCGGCGAGCGGCGTCTTGAGCTGGTGCGCCGCGTCGGCGAGGAAGTGCTTCTGCGTGCTGATGCTTCGGTCGAGCCGCATCAGGAGGTCGTTGATGGCGCGCACGAGCGGCGACACCTCCTCGGGCACCTCGCGTTCGTCGATCGGGCTCAGGTCATGGCTCTCGCGGTGGCGGATGCGCTGCTGCAGCTCGTTGAGCGGCGCGATGCCGCGAACGAGCGCGAGCCACACCAGCAGCACCGCCAGCGGCAGGATCACGAACTGCGGCAGCATCACGCCCTTGATGATCTCGGTGGCCAGGCGGGAGCGTTTGCCGAGCGTCTCGGCGGCCTGCACCAGTGCGGTCGAGCCGCCGCCGGCGCCG
>DASWSY010000336.1:0-3622 GCA_036402415.1 Rhizobacter sp.
TCGCTCACGTAGGCCGCGTCCTTGCCGGGGGGCGCGCTCGGCGCGCGTTCCACCACCTGCTGCGCCGGCAGGTGCTGCCGGCCGAGCGGGATGCGCACGGTGAAGGTGGTGCCGCGGTCGAGTTCGCTGGCCACCGAGATCTCGCCGCCGTGCAGGCGCACCAGCTCCTGCACGAGCGCGAGGCCGATGCCGCTGCCCTCGAAGCTGCGCCCGCGGCTGCCCTCGACCCGGTGGAAGCGCTCGAACATGCGCGGCAGCTCGTGCGGCGGGATGCCGGTGCCGGTGTCCTCGACCTCCAGCACGGCCTGGCCATCGTCCTCGTGCAGGCGCACCGCGATGCGGCCCTCGAAGGTGAACTTGAACGCGTTGGACAGAAGGTTCAGGACGATCTTTTCCCACATGTCGACGTCGACATACACGCCCGAGGCGATCGGCACGCAGTCGACGTCGAGCGCCAGCCCGGCCTTCTCGGTGGCCGAGCGGAAGTTGCTGGCGAGCTCGGCGGTGAGCAGCGCCAGGTCGGCCGGCACGTAGGACGCCTGCACGCGCCCCGCCTCGATGCGCGAGAAGTCGAGCAGCGAGTTGACGAGCTTCTGCAGGCGCACGCCGTTGCGCTGGATCAGCAGCAGCCGGTCCTGCCAGGCCGGCACCAGCGATGCGTCGCCGAGCAGGTCTTCGAGCGGGCCGAGCATGAGCGTGAGCGGCGTGCGGAACTCGTGGCTGACGTTGGAGAAGAAGGTCGTCTTGGCGCGGTCGATCTGCGCCAGTGCCTCGGCGCGGCGCTGGGCCTCCTCGTAGGCGCGAGCGTTCGAGAGCGCGCCGCCGAGCTGGCTGGCGAGCAGGTCGAGGAAGGAGGCGTAGTCGGCGTCGAAGGGCCGGTACGGGTTGAGGCCGGCGACGAGGCAGCCGGCCACGCGCTCCTGGCCCTGCACGCGGATCGGCAGCAGCACGGCGGCCCGCGGCGCGGCGGGCCAGTGCCCGCGGGGCCACTCGCCGGGGACACGCCCGTCCAGAGTGTCGACGTGCACCGCGGCACCGGTCTTGAGCATGTCGCCCAGCGGCCAGGGCCAGGGCGCGTCGAGCGTGGGGGACCGCAGCGCGGCCGGCACCGCGCCGTCCGCAAACCCGGTGGCCGAGACGAGCCGCCCGTTCGGCGCGTCGTCGTCGAAGAAATAGGTGAGGGTGAAGGGCAGGTCCTTGTCGTTGGCGCCGAGGCTGCGGCCGAGGGCCTCGATGAGTTCCTGCTCGCGCTGGGTGGCCGCGAGCGTGCTCGCCACCTGGCCGAGCGAGGCGATGCGGCGCTCGGCGATGACGCGCTGCGTCTCCTCGGTCACCACGCAGAAGAGGCCTTCGGCGCGGCCATGGTCGTCGAAGAGCGGGCTGTAGGAGAAGGTGTGGTACGTCTCTTCGGGTACGCCGCTTCGTTCCAGGAAAAGCAGCAGGCCTTCGTTCCAGGTGGCGCGGCCGGTGGAGAGCACCTCGTCGATCAGCGGCCTGACTTCGGGCCAGATCTCGGCCCAGACGCGGGCGGCGGGTGCGCCGAGCGCCCAGTCGTGCTTGAGGCCGAGGGTGGGGCGGTAGGCATCGTTGTAGAAGAAGCGGAGGTCGTCGCCCCAGCCCATCCACATCGCGTAGCGCGAGCTGAGCATCAGCCGCACCACGGTCTTGAGGCTCTGCGGCCAGGTCGCCGGGTCGCCGAGCGGCGTGGCGGCCCAGTCGGCTTGGCGGGTGCGCAGCGTCATTTCGCTGTCACCTTGGAGGAACTCGCGGTCCGAAGGGAAGTTGTCGCTCATGGGACCTCGGTTTTTCGGGCGACGCAGGATAGCGTCGCCGGCATGCCAGCGTGGCGGAAGGGAAATGCCCCCCCGGCGCTTCTACGACGCCGCGGGGCCGGGCGGCACCCGCAGCACCAGCAGCAGGCTCGCGGCCGAGAGCGCCAGCATGGTCGTCAGCACGGCCAGCATCCCCGTGCCTTGCAGGAAGGGGGCCACCCCCTGCGTGGCTGCTGCGCTGCACACGAGCAACATCAGCACCATCGCGGCCGAGGCTCGGCCCATCTGGGCCACCGGCACCCGCAGGGCCTCGCTGAAGGCCGCCGGGCCGCGGATGCCCAGCGTGCCGCAGAAGGCCACCCAGAACGCGAGCACCCAGCCGAAGCCCAGCGGCGACTGCCGCCAGGCCCACCAGAACGTGCCGCACAGCACCACGTGCAACGCGGCGCCGAGGTGCACCGCACGCACCGTGCCGAGGCGGGCGCTGATGCGCCCCGATTGGCTGGCCATCACGATGAAGGCGGCGACGCCGCAGACCTGCGCGGTGGCGAAGGCGCCGTCGCCCCAGCCCATCACCACCTGCAGCACCTGCGGCGCGCTGCCCACGAAGCAGAGCAGGGCCCCGAAGCACAGCGCGTGCGACAGCGCGAGCCTCAGGAAGCGCCCGTTGCGCAGCAGTGCGCCGTAGCCGCTGGGCGCCGAGTCATCGTGCTGTGGCAGGCGGGCCGGCGTGGCCGAGAGGGCGAAGGGCATCGACAGCAGCGCCACCACGCCGATCACGACGAAGGTGCTGCGCCAGTCGGTGACGAAGAGCAAAGCCGTGCCCAGCACCGGTCCTGCGGCGGGAATCACGGCCTCGATCATCGAGATGGCGGCGATGCCGCGCACGCCGTCCTTGTCGGGCAGCGTGGCACGGATGACGGTGGGCGACACCACCGTCGACGCCCCCGAGGCGATGCCCTGCAGCAGCCGCATCGCCAGCAGCGACCCCACCTCCGGCGCCAGCGCGCAGCCGAAGCTGGAGCCGATCAGCAGCCACAGGCCCGCGCGCACGCAGGCCCGCGGCCCGAAGCGGTGCAGCGCCTCGCCCCAGACGAGCTGCGAGGCCGCGAGCCCGGCCAGGAAGACGGCCACCGTTGCCTGACCCTGCGCCACGCTGAGCCCGAGGCCGCGCTGCATGCTGGGCACGGCGGGCAGGTACAGGTCCATCGCCAGCATGCTGGTGCAGGTGATGACGGCGAGCGGGAGGATGGTGCGGACACTGGCGGAGGACATCCCGCCAGTGTCGCAGGGGATGTCAGGCGTTCCTGCGCAGCGCCGCGTGCACGGTGCCGGGGCCGGTGCGCACGCGCAAGGTGAGGGTGAAGAATGCGGCCGAGACGGCCGCCACGCCCACCAGCACCCAGACGATGCTGCCCACCCCGGCCGACATCGCGAGCACCAGCGACGCCGCGATCGGCCCCGCCGCCTTGGCCAGCAGCACCGGCGTGGCCATCGCGCCGTTGACCGCGCCGTAGTGCTCGCGGCCATACAGCTCGGCGGGAATGGCGCCGCGCACGATGGTCATCACCCCGTTGCTCGCGCCGTAGAGCAGCGCGAACACCGCCAGTCCCGCGGTCTGCGGCCCCAGCAGCGCCAGCAGCGCGAGCGCAGCCGGCAGCAGCCACATGGCGAGCATGCCCACGCGTGCCGGGTGCATGCGCGACAGGAAGACGTACTCCATGACCCGCCCCAGCACCTGCATCGGTCCGATCAACGCGCCGATCCAGGCCGCCTGCGCGAGTGTCATGCCCTTGCCCTGCAGCAGCGAGATGAGGTGCACCGACATGGCCGAGAACACGAGTGCGTTG
>DASWSY010000337.1:0-3411 GCA_036402415.1 Rhizobacter sp.
TCGCCCGAGATCGCGAGGCCCCGCGGCGAGCTGCCCGCGGTGAGCGTGGCCTGCACGGCGCCGGTGCCCGGGTGCAGCTTGAGCACCCGGCCGCTGCCCTGCAGCGTGACGAAGGCGGCGGTGCCGAGCGGGTTGAACACCACGCCGAAGGGGCGCGAGCCCAGGCCGAGCTCGAGCGTCTGCACAACGGCACCGCTCGTCGGGTCGAGGATGCTCAACGTGCCCGAGCCGGCGTTGGCCACCCAGATGCGACCGTCAGGGGCCTGCGCAAGCGTCTGCGGGTTCACGCCCACCGCCTGCTCGAAGAGCACCGTGTTGTTGGCGGCGTTGATGGCGGTGACCGAGTCGTTGTCGGAGTTCACCACCCACGCGCGGTTGCGGCCGGCGTCGAAGGCGATGGTCGACGACGAGCGCGGCGAGCTCGCGGTCGGCTGGGTGTGGATGGTCTGGGTGGCCGAGCAGCTGCTGGTGGCCCCGCCGGTGCCGCTGCGCACGGTGAGCACCACCGCATAGTGGCCCGGCGCGCCGTAGGCCCTGCTGGCATTGGGCGAGGTGGAGAAGCCGGTGCCGGTGCCGTCGCCGAAGTTCCACGAGTACTGCAGGTTGCTGCCGCTGGCGCTCGCCGGGCTGAAGCCCACGGTACTGCCCACCAGCGCCGGCGTGCGCGCCGCGAGCGTGCAGCCGAGGGTGGGCGCGGTGCCGGCGGTGGTGAAGCGCGAGCTGAAGCCGGCCACGCCGATGCCCACGTCGTCCTTCATGCCGCCGGCCACGACGACCACCTCGTAGGTGGTGCCCGGCAGCAGCGGTGCATCGGGCGAGAAGTTGAGGATGCCCGACTGCCCGCTGTACTTGCCGGCGAGCGCTGCGCCGCCCAGCGGCCGCACGATGAAGGTGCTGGTCGAGACGGTGCGCAGGTCGATCTGGTCGGTGAGCGTGATGCCGATGCGGCTCGTCACCGGCTGGTTGGTCGCGTTGTTCTTCGGCGAGACCATGTTCACCGCGGCCGAGCCGGTGATGGGCCCGGCCTGGTGCGGCATGATCGCGCTGCCGTTGCCGTGGTCGTTGCCCACCAGCACGAGGTTGCCGAAGACGGTGCCGAAGTCTTCGTCGCGGTTGGCGATGTTCGAGGTGCCGGTGCCGACAATGGCACCGGTCGAGAGGTTGATCTTGGCGTACTTGTTCGAGAAGCCGGCGTGGGCGAAGCCGCGCTGCGTCGACACGTAGCCGCCGCGCCCGCCCGTGTCGGGCGACTGCAGGATTTGCGGGAAGACACGCGGGTCGCTGATGTCGTGCACATGCAGCCGGTTGTCGAGGCCGGCGGTGATGAGGCGCTCGCCGTTGACGATCGTCCCGTAGTGCGCGGCGCTCGCGGTGGTCGAGGCGATGACGCGCGGGTCGCGCGGGTTGCCGATGTCGAGCGAGACGATGCCCGAGCCTTCGTTGTGCGTGCCGATCAGCAGGTTGCCGACGGCAAACACCGGCCCGACGCGAAAGCCGCCCCAGGCGCTGGTGGGGACCTGGCGCACCAGCGTCGGGTTGCGCGGGTCGGTGGCGTCGACCACGTAGATGCCGTTGCCCGAGCCGCCCACGTACACGTATGGCGCCTGCCAGAAGGCCCACCACGAGCCGAGCGCGTAGTCGGACTCGGCGATGCCGGGCAGCGTCATGTCGCGCAGCAGCGTGGGCGCACGTTCGTTGGTGATGTCCCAGAACTGGATGCCGCCGATCGACTGCATCACCACATAGCGGCCCGGGTAGCTGTTGCTGAAGCCGAAGCCGTGCGGCTCGCGCAGCGCGGTCACGTTGGTCTGCGACACCCGCACCGGCGCACGCGGGTTGCTCATGTCGTAGAACGCGAAGCCGCCACCCGAGGCGCCCGAGTCGCGGCCGAAGGGCACGAAGAGGTAGCCGTTGACCATCTGCACCGTGCCGTGGCCGCGGGCGCTGCCCGACACGTCGCTGTTGAGGATGGTGATCGGCCTGAAGACCTCGTTGCTGCCGTAGCTGAGGTTGGGCAGGCCGGGCCCGTCGGCCTGCGCCGGCGCGGCGAGGCCCCACAAGGCCCCGCACAAGGTGAAGCCGAGCACGGCCCTGGCCAGCCGGCCGGTGGTGATTCCCGAACGCGTCATCGTTGTCTCCTCGTGGCGTTCGTTGGCGGCGCCACTGTCGCTGGAACGTTTGTAGAACGTTTGTTCTACGTTTATCTTTTTCGGAATGTTTGTTTTATAGAAGCTGCCGGCCAGGCTGTCAACGATTTGTCGTTCCGGCCCTTGCGAACCGAGGGAAAGCGAGGGCCGCCACCTAGAATCCGCGGCCCATGTTCAAGAACGCCCTCCTCTACCGCATCGGCTCCTGGGAGCCGCCCTCCTCCACCGAGATCGAGAAGCGCCTGCTCAACGGCCGCTTCGTCGAATGTGGTGCCTCGCAACCCGAATCGGCCGGCTGGGTCGAGCCGCGCGGCGAGAAGCACGGCGCGCTGATGGAAGGCGTGGGCGGCCAGCTCATCCTCAAGCTCTGCACCGAGCGCAAGGCGGTGCCCAGCCAGGTCATCAAGAACCAGCTCGAAGCCGAGCTCGACAAGATTGAGGCCGACACCGGCCGCCGCCCCAAGGGCAAGAAGGCCAAGGAGCTGAAGGAAGACATCGTGCACGGCCTCCTGCCACGCGCCTTCCCCAAGCGCTCGACCACCACGGTGTGGATCGACCCCAAGGCGCGTCTCGTCGTCGTCGGTGCCGGCAGCACCAAGGCCGCGGACCGTGTCGTCTCGCTGCTGGTCGAACTGCTGGGCGGCGGCATCACGCTCACGCTGCTGCAGACCGAGACCTCACCCGCCATCGCGATGGCCGAGTGGCTCAAGACCCGCGTGGCCCCGGCCGGCTTCAGCATCGACCGCGAATGCGAGCTGAAGCAGCCCGACAGCGAAAAGGCGACCGTGCGCTACGCCCGCCACACGCTCGACATCGAGGAGGTCGGCGAGCACATCGCGCAGGGCAAGCTGCCCACCTCGCTGGCGATGACGTGGAACGGGCGCGTGTCCTTCGTGCTCAACGAAGCGATGGCCCTCAAGAAGATCAAGCTGCTCGACGTGGCGCTCGAAGGCGCGGGTGCCACCGGCCAAGGCGACGACAACGGCTTCGACACCGATGTCGCCATCACCACCGGCGAGCTGTCGCACCTCATCCCCCAGCTCATCGACGCGCTGGGCGGCGAGCTCCAGCGCGACCAGCCCCTGCCCAAGGCAGCCTGATCAGGGCTGGCGGATGAAGTCGAGGATGCGCGCGCGCGTGGTCGGGTCGTCGTCGAAGCCGCCGTGCTCGGTGGCGCTGCTGTCGGGCCCGGGCGCCTCGTGCCAGATGGTGTTGGGCAGCACGGCGCGGTAGGCGTCGAAATACTTCTGCATGCCGAGGATCG
>DASWSY010000338.1:0-3584 GCA_036402415.1 Rhizobacter sp.
CGCCGGGCGGGAGGGGCGGCGGCTCCACCGGAGCCGCGGCTTCGCCGGGCGCTGCAGGCCACCTGAAACGGAAAAACATGAGCAACGCATCCAACATCGTTCTTGACGTCAATGGCATCGAGGTCATCTACAACCACGTGATCCTGGTGCTGAAGGGCGTGTCACTTCAGGTGCCCGAAGGCAAGGTCGTGGCCCTGCTCGGGGGCAACGGCGCGGGCAAGACCACCACGCTGCGCGCGGTGAGCAACCTGCTCGCCGGCGAGCGTGGCGAGGTGACCAAGGGCAGCATCGAGCTGCGTGGCGAGCGCATCGAGAAGCTCTCCACCGCCGAGATGGTGAACCGTGGCGTGGTGCAGGTGATGGAAGGGCGACACTGCTTCGCCCACCTCACGATCGAGGAGAACCTGCTCACCGGCGCCTACACGCGCAAGGATGGCAAGGCGGCCGTGGCAGCGACGCTGGAGAAGGTCTACGCCTACTTCCCGCGGCTCAAGCAGCGGCGCACGTCGCAGGCGGCCTACACCTCCGGCGGCGAGCAGCAGATGTGCGCCATCGGCCGCGCGCTGATGGCCAACCCGAAGATGGTGCTGCTCGACGAGCCGTCGATGGGGCTTGCGCCGCAGATCGTGAGCGAGGTGTTCGAGATCGTCAAAGACCTCAACACCAAGGAGGGCGTGACCTTCCTGCTGGCCGAGCAGAACACCAACATCGCGCTCAAGTATTCCGACTACGGCTACATCCTGGAAAACGGGCGTGTGGTGATGGACGGCGAAGCGAAGGCGCTGCGCGAGAACGAGGACGTGAAGGAGTTCTATCTGGGCACCGGCGGCTCCAAGGACGACGGCGCCCGCAAGAGCTTCCGCGACGTGAAGAGCTACAAGCGCCGCAAGCGCTGGCTGGCATGAAGGTGCAGCATGAGTGACGACGAAAACTGGGGCTTCGCGCCCCCGGCATTCAAGCCGGTCGACGCGCTGGCGCGGCTGACGCGCGAGCTCCGCGAGGCCGGCCTCACCGAACGTGGCGGTGCCTTCGAACGGCGCGGGCTGGCCATCGTGCGCGCGTCGGTCGACGGCGCGCAGCTCAAGGTCGAGACGGTGAAGCAGCCGGCGCGTTCGCCGCAGTGGCGCCCGCGCCTGATCAAGACCTCGGGCGAGCTGCGCGACTACGTGGCCGATCTCAAGAAGCAGCTCGCAGCCTGGGGCGACGACCATGACTGAGTTCTACGACGCACTCGAGCATCGCGACCCCTCCGTGCGCGAAGCGCGGCTGATGGCGGCGCTGCCGCAGCAGGTGGGCGCTGCGCTGCGCACCCCGGCCTTCGCCGAGCGGCTCGCGGGCGTGGACGCGGCCACGGTCAGCTCGCGTGCGGCCCTGGCCGCGCTGCCGGTGACGCGCAAGCACGAGTTGCTCGCGCGCCAGCAGGCCGAGCGCGAGCGCGACCCCTTCGGTGGCTTCTCGGCGATCGGCTGGCGCGCCTTGCACGGCAGCGGCAACGGCGCGCTGCGGGTCTTCCAGTCGCCCGGCCCGATCTACGAACCCGAGGGCCGTGCGCGCGACTACTGGCGCATGGCACGCGCGCTGTGGGCCGCGGGCTTCCGGGCCGGCGACCTGATGCACAACAGCTTCAGCTACCACCTGACGCCCGCCGGCTCCATGCTCGAAAGCGGCGCGCAGGCGATCGGCTGCACCGTCTTCCCGGGCGGCGTGGGCAACACCGAACTGCAGCTCCAGGCGATGGCGGAGCTGAAACCCGACGGCTACGCCGGCACGCCCAGCTTCCTGCGCATCGCTCTCGAAAAGGCGGCCGAAGCGGGCATCACATTGCCATCGCTGAAGAAGGCGGTGGTGAGCGGTGAAGCCTTTCCCGCGGCGCTGCGCGACTGGATGCGCGAGCGCGGCTTGGAGGCCTACCAGTCGTACGCCACGGCCGACGTGGGCCTCATCGCCTACGAGACCGCCGCACGCGACGGGCTGGTGCTCGATGAAGGCGTGATCGTCGAGATCGTGCGCCCGGGCACCGGCGACCCGGTGGCCGAGGGCGAGGTCGGCGAGGTGGTCGTCACCGTGCTCAACCCCGACTACCCGCTGGTGCGCTTCGGCACCGGCGACCTGTCGGCGGTGCTGCCCGGCCCCTGCTCTACCGGCCGCACCAACACCCGCATCAAGGGCTGGCTCGGTCGCGCCGACCAGACGGCCAAGGTGCGCGGCATGTTCGTACACCCGAGCCAGGTGGCCGAGGTGCTCAGGCGCTTTCCGGAAGCCGGCAAGGCCCGGCTCGTCATCAGCGGCGAGATGGCGAACGACCGGATGACGCTGAAGGTCGAGACCTCGTCCGCCGCGGAGTCCTTGGCGCAGCGCATGGCGGACGCGATTCGCGACGTGACCAAGCTGCGCGGCGAGGTGGAACTGTGCACGCCGGGCAGCCTGCCCAACGACGGCAAGGTGATCGACGACACGCGCAAGGTGGGGTGAGCATCACGCCGGCCGCGAGTGGGGTGCAACCACTACGTAATTCCCGCCATGCAGCGCGCACGGAGCGCTCCTAGTATTCCCAGGTCTGATCAACCCCCGAAGGGAAACCACCATGAAGAAGCTCCTGATCGCTTGCGCTGCTGCCCTCGCAGCGACCGGTGCATTGGCCGCCTACCCGGAGAAGACGGTCACCATCGTCGTGCCGTTCGCCGCCGGCGGCCCGACCGACAAGGTCGCCCGTGACTTCGCCGAAGCCGTGCGCAAGCCGCTCGGCAACCCCACCATCGTGATCGACAACGTGGCCGGGGCCGGTGGCACGCTGGGCGCCGCCAAGGTGGCCAAGGCCTCGCCCGACGGCTACACGCTGCTGCTCACGCACGTGAACATGGCCACCTCGCCGGCCCTGTACCGCAACCTGCAGTACAAGCCGCTGGAGGACTTCGAGTATGTCGGCCTGGTCAACGAAGTGCCGATGACGCTGGTGGGCCGCCCCACCCTGCCCGCCAACAACTACGCCGAGCTCGTGAGCTGGGTCAACGCCAACAAGGGCAAGATCAACCTCGCCAACGCCGGCCTGGGCTCGGCCTCGCACCTGTGCGGCATGCTGCTGCAAAGCGTGCTCAAGGCCGACATGACGCCCGTGCCCTACAAGGGCACCGCGCCCGCGATGAACGACCTGCTCGGCGGACAGGTCGACATCATGTGCGACCAGACCACGAACACCACCGGCCAGATCGAAGGCGGCAAGATCAAGGCCTTCGCGGTGACGACCACCAAGCGCCTGTCGATCCCGTCGCTCGCCAAGCTGCCCACGCTCGACGAAGCGGGCCTGAAGGGCTTCAACGTGACCATCTGGCACGGCGTCTACGCCCCCAAGGGCACGCCCAAGGCGGTGGTCGACCAGATCAACACGGCACTCAAGGTCGCGCTGAAGGACCCGGCCTTCATCAAGAACCAGGAATCGCTCGGCGCGGTGATCGTGACCGATGCCCGTGCGAACCCGGCCGAACACAAGAAGTTCGTGTCGGACGAGATCAACAAGTGGTCGCCGATCATCAAGGCGAATGGACAGTACGCCGACTGAGCGCCTCCTCGCCTGGACTGGCCGCCTT
>DASWSY010000339.1:0-4018 GCA_036402415.1 Rhizobacter sp.
ACCGCTGGTGCTGCTCGGGCCCGAGTGCCCGGTGCGGCGCATGGCGCTTCAGGCGCTGGCCCGCGCCGGCCGCGCGCACCACCTGCGCCTGAGCTGCACCGGCGCCCACGGCGCGATGGCCGCCTTGCGCGCCGGCTGGGGCATCGGCTGCCTCAACCAGTCGGCCGTGCCGGGCGACCTGGTCACCCTGTCGGCCTCGCAGCGCTGGCCCGCCGCCGGCCGACTATCCTTCCATTCCCTCACCCGCCCCGCCTTGCAGAGCACCGAACGTGAGCTGCGGCGCTGGGCCCAAGCCTGAAGAAGAACACCCATGACCACCATTGCATTCATCGGCGGCGGCAACATGGCCACCGCCATCATCGGCGGCCTGCTCAAGAGCGGGCGTGCCCCTGGCGACATCCTGGTGCTGGAGCCCAAAGCCGACCAGCGCACGCGCCTGCAGCGCGAGCTGCAGGTCATCACGCTCGAAGCCCCCGGCTCGGTGCTGCAACGCGCCGGCACCGTGGTGTGGGCCATCAAGCCCCAGAACTTCAAGGCGGCCGCCGAGGCCAACCTCCCGCACATCGCCAAGGCGCTGCAGTTCAGCGTGATGGCCGGCATCCGCAGCGACGACATGGCGCGCGCGCTCGGCACCGAACGTGTGGTGCGCTCGATGCCCAACACGCCGGCGCTCATCGGCCAGGGCATCACCGGCCTCTATGCGCGCGCTGCCGTGACCGCCCGCGAGCGCAAGGACATCGAACGCCTGCTCGCGCCCACCGGCCGCACCCTGTGGGTCAACGCCGAGCACGACCTCGACGCCGTGACCGCGCTGTCGGGTTCCGGCCCCGGCTACGTCTTCTATTTCATCGAGGCCATGATGCAGGCGGCGGTGGAGATGGGCCTGACGGAAGAACAAGGCAAGGCGCTCGCCATCGCCACCTTCCAGGGCGCGAGCGCCCTGGCGCAGGCCTCGCCCGAGCCGCCCTCCGTGCTGCGCGAGCGCGTCACGTCCAAGGGCGGCACCACCTATGCCGCGCTGAGCTCGATGGACGGCAGCGGCGTGCAGCCCGCCATCGTGAAGGCCCTGAAGGCGGCACAACGCCGCGCCGCCGAGCTGGGCGACGAATTCGGGCGTTGAGCCCGCCCCATGGCTATGCCCGGGATCATGCAAAGGTGGCATGGGCTCGGGCGCCAAAAGCGCGATCCTCGGGCCTACAGTGCTCGGCAGGCGCAGCGCCGCGCACCACGAGTGCGGTGCGCGCCGCGCCTGAAGAATCATTCCAGCACGGAGATCGCGATGAGCTACCTCTCTTACGTCACCCCGCATGCGTCGAGCCCCTGGCACACCTACCTGTCGCAGGTCGACCGCGTGGTGCCCTACCTCGGCCGCCTGGCCAAGTGGGCCGAAACCCTCAAGCACCCCAAGCGTGCCCTGATCGTCGACGTGCCCATCGAGATGGACGACGGCAGCGTGCGCCACTTCGAGGGCTTCCGCGTGCAGCACAACCTCTCGCGCGGCCCCGGCAAGGGTGGCGTGCGCTACCACCCCGACGTGACGCTGGAAGAAGTGATGGCCCTGTCGGCCTGGATGACGGTGAAGAACGCCGCCGTGAACCTGCCCTATGGCGGCGCCAAGGGCGGCATCCGCGTCGACCCCAAGCAGCTCTCGCAGAAGGAGCTGGAGAAACTCACCCGCCGCTACACCAGCGAGATCGGCATCATCATCGGCCCGCAGCGCGACATCCCCGCGCCCGACGTCAACACCAACGGCCAGATCATGGCCTGGATGATGGACACCTATTCGATGAACGTCGGCGCGACCGCGACCGGCGTCGTCACCGGCAAGCCCATCCACCTGGGGGGCTCCCTGGGCCGTGTGAAGGCCACCGGGCGCGGCGTCTTCGTCACCGGCCGTGAAGCGGCGCGGCGCATCGGCCTCAAGCTCGACGGTGCGCGCGTGGCGGTGCAGGGCTTCGGCAACGTGGGCAGTTCGGCGGCCGAGCTCTTCGTCGGCGCGGGCGCGACCATCGTCGCCATCCAGGACCACACCGGCACGCTCGTGAACCCCAAGGGCTTCGACATGGCCGAGGCGATGGCCGTGCTGAAGCGCGACGGCGGCATCGGCCAGTACGCCGCCGCCGAGCGTGTGGACAACGAGCAGTTCTGGGACGTGGACTGCGACATCCTCATCCCCGCCGCGCTCGAAGGCCAGATCACCGTCGACCGAGCCAACCGCCTGAAGGCCAAGCTCGTGCTCGAAGGCGCCAACGGCCCCACGCTGCCCGATGCCGACGACGTGCTGAGCGAGCGCGGCGTGCTCGTCGTGCCCGATGTCATCTGCAACGCGTGCGGCGTGACGGTGAGCTACTTCGAATGGGTGCAGGATTTCAGCAGCTTCTTCTGGAGCGAGGACGAAATCAACCTGCGGCTCGACAAGATCATGGTCGACGCGCTGCGCCACATCTGGGACACCGCCGACCGCCACAAGATCACGCTGCGCACCGCCACCTTCGCCGTGGCCTGCGAGCGCATCCTCTGGGCCCGGGAAGAGCGCGGACTCTATCCTTGAGCCGGCCAGGGTTGGTCGTCAGGCCATGAGGTGGTGGGCGACGACGCCCAGGAACACCACGAAGCCCAGCCAGTGGTTGAGGCGGAAGGCACGGAAGCAGCCTTCGCGGGTGCGCGTGCGGATCAAGGTGTAGTGCCAGGCCGCGATGCCGGCCGCGACCGCCAGGCCGGCGTGATAGAAGAGGCCCATGCCGAGCGAGAGGCCGACCGCCGCCCAGATCGCGATGTACGCCGCATAGAACAGCATCACGCCGGCCACGTCGAAGCGGCCGAGCGTGATCGCCGAGGTGCGGATGCCGATCTTCAGGTCGTCGTCGCGGTCGACCATCGCGTATTCGGTGTCGTAGGCCAGCACCCAGAAGAGGTTGCCCACCAGCAGCGCCCAGGCGGCGGGGGGCACCGTGCCCTGCACCGCGGCGAAGGCCATCGGGATGCCGAAGCTGAAGGCCACGCCCAGCACCGCCTGCGGCATCGAGAAGAAACGCTTGGTGAAGGGATAGAAGATGCTGACGGCGAGCGCGGCGAAGCTCCACGCGATGGTCGGCCCGTTGGTCGTGAGCACGAGGCCGAAGGCCACGAGCGCGAGCGCCGCGCCGAAGAGCAGCGCCGCCTTCACGCTCAGCGCACCGCTCGTCACCGGCCGCTGCGCGGTGCGTTTCACGTGCTTGTCGAAATCGCGGTCGGCCACGTCGTTGACGGCGCAGCCGGCGCTGCGCATGAGGAAGGTGCCGAGCACGAACACCGCCAGCAGGTGCCAGCCCGGAAAGCCCTGCGCAGCAATCCACAGCGCCGACAGCGTGGGCCACAGCAGCAGGTAGGTGCCGGCCGGGCGGTCCCAGCGGATGAGGTCGAGGTAGAGCGAGACGCGGGAGGGCGGGGACGCGGTACTGGCCATGCGCGAAGTCTAGAGCGGCTTCTTTCTCGCGCCTTTTGTGCGCGCCCGCCACGCGTCGAGGAACGCCAGCGTCACTGCCGCTTCGTTGGACTCGGCCAGGCCGCTCATGAAGAGCGCGCCCACGTCGGCGTTGAACTCGGTGGCACCCGCCAGGTCGCTGATGCTGCGAAAGGCGATGTAGGGCACGCCGTTGGCATGGGCGACGTGGGCGAGCGCCGCGGTTTCCATCTCGAAGGTGTCGGCCTTCAGCGTCTCGAAAAGGTACTGCCGGTAGTCCGCGTTGGCGAGGAAGACCGTGGCCGAGACACCGAGGCCGCCCACGCGCAGCTGCGGTTGCTCGCGCACGCATTGCGTCGCATCGACCTCGCCCGAGGGCTGGCGCGCCTTGGGGCCGCAGCGTTCGAGCCTGGGCGTGAGCGTGCGGGCCACGGCCAGCATCTCGGCATCGACCGGGTAGTCGAAGCGGAACTCGCCCTTGGGCGCGTTGGCCGCGGTGAGCACATGGGTCTCGCGCATGAAGAGGCCGGGCGCGTAGGGCCGCAGCGGCTGGCCGTCGGCGCCGGTCGCGAGCTT
>DASWSY010000340.1:0-5646 GCA_036402415.1 Rhizobacter sp.
GGCAGGTGATCAAGCGCTACGCGCCCAACGACGCGCCCGAGTCCATCACCAAGGACATCGAAGCCGCCCTGGCGGCGTGAGCCTCAGCTGCCCGGCACCCACACGCCGCCGTAGACCACGCGCAGCCGCTTCTGTGCGGCGAGTTGCCGCACCAGTTCGTTGACGGTCTGGCGCGACAGGCTCGCCAGCGCCGCCAGCTCCGCCTGCGTGGTGCGGATGTGGCGCCAGCCGGCCGCATCGGGCGGGCCGGCCCGGTCGGTGCGGGCCAGTTGCTCCAGCGCGAGGCGCAGGCGCTCGTCGGCGCTGCGGTGGCGCGAGGCTTCGAGCAGGCGCAGCGTACCGTGGTAGCGCCGCGCGTACTCGCGCATCAGGGCCCGTGCAAAGCCAGGCACCTCGTCCATCAGGTATTCGTACGCGGCCGGCCCGAAGGCCACCACGCGCGAGGCCTTGGCGCCGCCTTGCACCTCGAAGGTCGACACCTCGCCGCTGGCGAACGACGACAGGCCGAAGAGCCGCCCCGGCGGCACCCGCTCGATCACCGAGGCTTCGCCGTCCACCGTCAGGAATCGGATCTCCATTTCGCCGCTGGCCAGGCCGAAGAGCGCGGGCGTCGCGTCGCCCTGCCGCAGCAGCACCTGGCCGCGGCCCAGGCGGTGCAGCCGGCACAGCGGCAGCAGGCCGCGCCAGTGTTCGGCGCTCAGCGTCAGCTCGGGAAGGCTCGTGCCCAACACGCGGGCCACGTCGTCGTGCATGGCGGCATTGTCGGGTTCCCGACACTTTCGGGCCAGGGGCAGGGCTACGCTGCCGGGCATGGACCTCACCCCCACCGAACGCCTCGCTCCCCAGTTCCGCCGTTTTGCCGACGTGGAATGCCCGGAAGAGCCGCTCTACCAGGCGCTCTGCCGCATCGCCGCGGACGACCCGTCCTTGCTCGACCCGCTGGCCGGCGCCCGCCCCGAGCAGCAGCGCCCCAACCTCTGGCTCGCCGCGGTGCATGACCTGCTGCTGGCCGGCGCGGAGCACCCGCTCTCGGCCTACTACCCGAGCCTGGGCGGCACCCGCGCCCCCGATGGCGACCTGGCCCTTCACGTGCGCGACTTCTTCGCTCGCCACGACACCGCGCTGCGCGAATGCATGCGCACCCACGCCACCCAGACCAACGAGATCGGCCGCTGCGCCGTGCTGTGGCCCGCGCTGCACGCGCTGGCCGCACGTGGCGGCAACCCGCGGCTGGCCCTGCTCGACGTGGGCACCAGCGCCGGCCTGAACCTGGGCGTCGATCGCTACCGCTACAACGCGGCCGACCCTCGCGCCGAGGCGCCGCTGCTGGCCTGCGCGTGGCAGGGTGGGCCTGCACCGACGACGCCCGCGCCGCAGATCGTGCAACGCCTGGGCATCGACCCCGCGCCGGTCTCGGTCGACGACGAGACCCCCGTGCGCTGGCTGCGCGCCTGCCTCTGGCCCAGCGACACGGCACGCGCCGCGCGTTTTGGGCAGGCCGTGCAGATGGCCCGTGCCGAGCGCTGGCCGGTGCGCCGCGAGCCTGATTGCACGGCGGCCATCGCCCCGTGGATCGCGTCCTTGCCCGCCGGGGTGCAGCCGGTGGTGTTCAACAGCTGGGTACTGACCTACTTCGACCAGGCCGCCCTGCAGCACCACATCGAGACGCTCACGCAGCTCGTGCGCCGCACCGGCGCCATGTGGCTGTCGGCCGAAGCGGCCAGCCTCCAGGTCGGACCGGTCGACCTGCCCGCGCCACGCCCCGGTTCGCCGGCGGCCCAGAGCGTGTGGACCTTGTGCCACCGGGTCGACGGCGAGGTGCGCTTCGAGGCGCTCGCCCGCTCGCATGCCCATGGCCGCTGGGCCGAATGGCTGGCCCGGTAGGCTGGCCGGATAATCGCGGCTCCCCTGCAGGAGCCTCCCATGTTCGAGCACGTCGACGCCTACGCTGGCGACCCCATCCTCACCCTCAACGAATCCTTCGGCAAGGACCCGCGGCCGAACAAGATCAACCTGTCGATCGGCATCTATTTCGACGATGCCGGCAACCTGCCGGTGATGAAGGCGGTGAAGACTGCCGAGTCGGCCATGCTGCAGACCGTCGGGGCGCGCCCGTACCAGCCGATGGAAGGCGCGCCCAACTACCGCCAGGCGGTGCAGCACCTGCTGTTCGGGGCCGACCACGAAGCCGTGAAGAGCGGCCGCATCGCCACCGTGCAGACGCTCGGCGGCTCGGGCGGCCTGAAGATCGGCGGCGACTTCCTCAAGCGCTACTTCCCGGCCAGCAATGTGTGGGTCAGCGACCCCACCTGGGACAACCACCGCGCCATGTTCGAAGGCGCAGGCTTCACGGTGAACACCTACCCGTACTACGACGCCAAGACCGGCGGCCTGCGCTTCCCCGAGATGCTGGCCGCGATCCAGGCGCTGCCGGAAAAGAGCATCGTGCTGCTGCACGCCTGCTGCCATAACCCGACGGGGGTCGACCTGTCGCGTGAGCAATGGGGCGAGCTGATCCCGGTGCTGAAGTCGCGCAAGCTCATCCCCTACGTCGACATCGCCTACCAGGGCTTCGGCGACGGCATCGAGGACGACGCCTGGGCCGTGCGTGCGCTGGCCGATGCGGGTGTGAGCTTCTTCTGCGCGAGCAGCTTCTCCAAGAGCTTCTCGCTCTACGGCGAACGTTGCGGCGGCTTGAGCATCGTCTGTCCCGACAAGGCGCAGGCCGAACTCGTGCTCGGCCAGATGAAGGCCACGGTGCGCAAGAACTACAGCAGCCCGCCGACGCACGGCGGCCAGATCGTCGCGCGCGTGCTGGGCACGCCCGAGCTGCGCCAGCAATGGGCCGACGAGCTCGACGCGATGCGCACCCGCATCCAGGCCATGCGCCGGAAACTGCACGCGGTGATCAGCGCCAAGCTGCCCGGCCGCAACTTCGACTACTTCATCACCCAGCGCGGCATGTTCAGCTACACCGGCCTCACGGCCGAGCAGGTCGACTGCCTGCGCGAAGAGCATGCGGTGTACCTCGTGCGCTCGGGCCGCATGTGCGTGGCGGGCCTCAACTCGTCGAACGTCGAAGCCACCGCGGTCGCGATGGCGGCGGTGCTGGCGAAATAGTTCAAGCCGACCAGCGCCGCGCTACGCCCTTGCCGGCCTCTTTGCCGGCGTACATCGCGGCGTCGGCCTTGCGCAGCAGGTCGGTGGCGTCGGTGCCGTCGGCCGGGGCCAGCGCGTAACCGAGGCTCAGGCCCAGCTCGCACCGGTGCGGGCCGACCTGGAAGGGCTCGCGCACCGTGTCCAGCAGCTTCTGCGCGAGCGACTCGGCCTGCGCCGGGCCCGAGAGGCCGCTCGTGAGGATCACGAACTCGTCGCCGCCCAGGCGGGCCACCGTGTCCTGCGCGCGCGTGGCCGCCTGCAGCCGGCGCGACAGCAACAGCAGCAACTGGTCGCCGACCTCGTGGCCGTGGCGATCGTTCACGGCCTTGAAGCCATCGAGGTCGAGCAGGTAGACCGCCACGCGCCCTTCGGGGCCACGCTTTTGCAGCGCCGACTTGATCTGCGCCAGCAGCCCGCGCCGGTTGTGCAGGCCGGTCAGCGGGTCGCTGTGGGCAAGCAGCTGGAAGACATCGCGCTCGCGGCGCGCATGCAGCGCGGCAGCGTGCATCGCCTGCGTGCTCAGGCTGAGCACGCGCAGGTAGAAGAGCATGTCGACGGTGGCGCCGAACTCGAAGGAGTGCAGCGTCCAGAAGTTCACCGGCAGTGCCCCCTGGATCACGCCGATCAGCGTGGCGGTGGCGAGCGCGTAGATGCCCCAGGCCACGAGGAAACCCCAGCCGACCGGGTCGCGCTCGCGGGCGCGCGCCAGGGCGCCCGGCAGGCCGAGCAACGCCGGCACCGGGCCGAGCATGCTCACGATGGCGGTGACGCTGCGGGAGTCGACGAGCCCCAGCGCATACGCCGCGCCGAGCACCGCGACGGCCAGCGCGCCGGCGCGCATGAGCCGGCTGAAGCCGCGGCCGGTGTAGCGGGTGTGCACCGGCACCGCACTGCGCCCGCCGAGGGGCCGCGTCAGCGCGTGTTCGATGAAGAGGAAGGAGCCGCACAAGGCCATCAGCGAGAAGAGGCCGCCGGCGTGCTGCTCCATCCACATCCAGTCGCGCCAGAGGTACTGCGCGCCGATGCCGAACTGGAACAGCGAGAAGAAGATGCTGCCCGCCGCCAGCAGCGCGTACTTGAGCGACAGCGTCTCGCGCAGCGTGACGAAGCGGCCCAGGCTGTAGACCAGCAGGGCGAGCCCCAGGCCGCCGAGCGCGCCCTGCAGCGTCTGCTCGGCGAGCGCACGTTCGTGGAAGGCCTGTGGCGTGTTGAGCGTGATCGGCAGGATCATCGCGCCGCCGGTCTGCACCCGCAGCAGCAGCTCGCCGGTGCTGCCGGGGGCCAGCTCGATCGGCATCGCGTGCGAGCGGCTGGCCAGCGGCCGCTGCGAATACGGCTGGTGGCTGCCGAGCACGGCCTGGCGCACCACGCGGCCCTGCACAAGGAGGTAGGCGTCGACGCGGTGCAGCGCCGGGTAGTCGATGTCCAGGACCCAGCGTGGCGAGGCGCGCGCCGTGGATTCGAGCGGGATGAGCAGCCACACCGCCTCGTCGCGCACCCCGAGCGTCGCGTGGGCCGACGGAGGTGCTGCGAAACGCTCGCGCTGCGCGAGCACCTGCTCGAGGGTGAGCGCGCGGCTCTGGTCGGCCAGCATCGTCACCGCCGGCCAGGCCTGCAACACACGCTGGTCGTCCAGGCGCAGCGGGGCCGCGTGGGCGCTGGCCAGCAGCAGGCACCACGACAGGCACGCCAGCCACCAAAGGCGGAAGGGGAAAGGCAGGGAGGACGGACGAAGCATTCCCGGGACAGCGCGGGACAGGGGGCAGGAAGGGGAAGGCGGCACCGCGGGTGCCTGGGCGGATTGTCCGGGCTCACGCGCCTTTCTTGTCACGCGGCAGCCGCCCCAGCAGGTAGAACTCCTCGTTTGGCCGCAGATTGATGAGGTTGGCCATGCGGTTGGACAGTCCAAAAAGGGCGGTGATCGCCCCGATGTCCCAGATGTCCTCGTCGTCGAAGCCGTGGGCGCGCAGGGCGGCGAAGTCGGCCTCGGTGATCTCGTCGGCCGCTTTGCACACCTTCATCGCGAAGTCGAGCATCGCCTTCTGTCGCTCGGTGATGTCGGCCTTGCGGTGGTTCACCGCCACCTGGTCGGCGATGTGCGGCTTCTTCTCGTAGATGCGCAGGATCGCGCCGTGCGCCACCACGCAGTAGAGGCAGCGGTTCGCACCCGAGGTGGCGACGATGATCATCTCGCGCTCGCCTTTCGAAAGAGAGCCGTCCTCCTTCAGCAACAGCGCGTCGTGGTACGCAAGAAAGGCCCGCATCTCGGCCGGGCGGTGGGCCAGCGCGAGGAACACGTTCGGCACGAAGCCGGCCTTTTCCTGCACTTCGAGGATGCGCTGGCGCAGGTCTTCCGGCAGCTCGGCGACGGCCGGCACCGGGAATCGGCTGATCGGGGGTGGGTTACTCATGGTGACGGGTTCGCGGGTTTGGCCGAGGGCGTGATGGTAGGTCCTCGGGGCCAGGCCCCTAAAATGCCCCGCGCCA
>DASWSY010000341.1:0-2569 GCA_036402415.1 Rhizobacter sp.
CGCCGGCCCACAGGCTGCGCAGCTGCGCCACACGTTCAAAGACGAGCTCGCTGCGTTGCTCGTAGTGGCCCGGGGCGGCGAGCACGAAGTCGTTGGGAAACCAGCCGGAGGCGAGGCCGAGGTCGACGCGGCCGCCCGAGAGGAAGTCGACCATGGCCCACTCCTCGGCCACGCGCGCCGGGTGGTGCAGCGGCACGACCACGCTGCCGGAGCGGATGCGCACGTGATGCGTCGTCGCGGCGAGCGCGGCAGCCATCACCGCCGGGTTGGGCGACAGTCCGCCGAAGGCATGGAAGTGCCGCTCGGGCGCCCATACGGCCGAGAAACCGTTGTCGTCGGCAAAGCGCGCGCTCTCGAACAGCAGGCGGCGCTGGGCACTCGCCTGCGGGCCGCCTTCGTCGCTGCCGAAGTAGTAGAGGCTGAAGGCCAGCGGCCGGTCCTGGTTCAGGTGGAGGTCGATCTGCATGCCGGCATTCGATGGCGGCGCGCCTGAACGCGGTTTGATCCAGGTTAAACACCGTCGCCCGCACCCCCTGCCTGCAGGAGCGGCCGACGCGTCTTGAGCCAAGTCAATCTTTCGCCCGGGGCGCCCGGCCACCATGACCGGCATGGACACCGTCGCCGCCCCCGAAACCGCCTCGCAACTCGCCGTGCGCCTGTCGCGCGCGTCGTGCAAGAAGTTCTACGACGTCTACAACGCCTTCGACTGGCCCGAGCGGCTGCAGGAGGGCGCGTGGTGCATGCCGCCGGAGCTGATCTCGCTCTACGGCACGCCGGCGTGGGACACGCTCGACGAACCCACGCGGCACAAGCTGAACCTGCACGAGGTGGCCAACATGTTCAGCCTGGTGCTGCAGGGCGAGCGCATCCTCGTGCAAGGCCTGGCCCACCGGCTCTACAGCACCAGCAACAACCGCGACATCACCGAGTACCTGCACCACTTCCTCGACGAGGAGAACAAGCACATGGTGATGTTCGGGGAGTTCTGCCACCGCTACATCGGCAAGGTGTACCCCGAGAAGAAGCTGCCCCTTCCGAACGACGCGAAGGAGATGGACCGTGGCCAGCAGGAGGTGGTCTTCTTCAGCATGGCGATGGTGGTGGAGGAACTGGGCGACTACTACAACGTGCTCATCGGCCGCGACGAACGCTGCGACCCGCTGGTGCGCGAGATCAACAAGGTGCACCACATCGACGAGGCGCGGCACCTCGCCTTCGGCCGCCTGTACCTCGCGGAGCTCTTCGAGCGCTACAGCCCGTCGTGGTCGCCGGAGAAGCTCGCCGCGTTCCGCGAATGGCTGGCCGCGTTCCTCAAGGCCTGCTGGGCCGACTACTACAACCCGAGCGTCTACCGCGACGCGGGCATCGCCGACGCCTACGAGTTGCGCCAGGCGACGCTCGCGCACCCCGCCACCGTGGCACACCGCCGACGAGGCGCGGAGAAGATCGTGGGCTACTTCCTCAAGACGGGCTTGTTGGCTGAAGAGCCGGTGTTGTGAAGCGAGCGCCCGCCCGCCCCTGTCCGCGGGATGGTCGACAGCACGGGCTCGGGCAACATGGCTGCATGGACACCCCGAAGCAACCCGCCAACCCCCAACCGAGCCCCGAACTGCAAGCGCGTGTCGCCAAGTGGCTGGAGCTCAAGCAAGAGATGGAAGCGCTGCACGCGCAACTGGAATACGCGCGCCTGATGCTCAAGCTGGGCGTGGTGAAGCGCTGAAGTCCCGGCCAGCGGGCCGCGGCGCGCCCGCAGGGCTCAAGCGCTGCCGAGTTGCAGGTGCTGGCCGTGCACCGCGGCGCCTGTGGGCGTGGCGAGGAACTCGATGGCCTGGGCCGCAGCGTCGAGCGACACCCAGGCCGACCGGTCGGCATCGGGCATGGCGGCGCGGTTGGCGGGGGTGTCGAGCGTGGTCGGCGCCACGCTGTTGACCGCAATCCCCTGGGCGCGCACCTCGCGCGAGAGCGACTCCACCAGCCGCTGCAGCACGCTCTTGGAGGCGCTGTACGCGCCCTTCAGCGCCTGGCCTTCGCGCGCGGCAGCGGCCGACACGGCGACGATGCGGCCGCCGCCCTGGCGCTGCATGGCCGGCACAACCGCGTGCGAGAGGTTCACGAACGACCACGCGTTGAGGTTCATCATGCGGTCCCACGAGGCGCGCGTGATCTGGTGCACGCCCTCGCCCATCTCGAAGCCCCCGGCCACGTGCACGAGTGAGTCGATGCGGCCGTGAGCCTGCAGCACCTGCGCGATGGCCTCGCTCACGCTGTCGGCCGAGGTGATGTCGACCGCGTGCAGCACCACGTTCGGGTGTGTGCCGAAGACGCTGCGCAGGCGCTCCCCGTCATGGTCGAGCAGCGCGAGGCGATGCCCCGCCGGGGCGAGAAACCGCCGCACCACCGCCTGGCCCAGCGCACCCGCGGCGCCCGTGATCACGATGCTCAAGTCGCTCATGTCGTTCGATGGGTTGAATGGACGAACGTGCATTGTGGATGTGTTCACAATGCTGTTTCTCCCCTGTAACCCTAGCGAGGCTCATATGAAAAGAGAAGTCGTGGTCGTGAGCGGTGT
>DASWSY010000342.1:0-8958 GCA_036402415.1 Rhizobacter sp.
GCTGCTGCTCGACGCTCGTCAGGCTCGCGTAGAACATCGCCGGCTGCGAGTAGTGGTCGGCGAAGGATGCCGGCGCCTCGCGGACGACGTCCCCGTCCACGTGCCGCGGGACGTGGACGTAGCCGCCCTCGGCCCATTCCGACGGGAACGGGGCGCCGTCGTCCACCCGATTGGGCGTGTACGGCGCCTGCCCGGTGTGCACCGCCTGCTGGTGGAAGCCGTCCCGGGTGTTGTCGTTGACCGGGGCGTGCGGCCGGTTGATCGGGATCTGGGTGAAGTTCGGGCCGCCGAGTCGGGTCAGCTGGGTGTCGAGGTAGGAGAAGTTCCGCCCCTGCAGCAGCGGGTCGTTGGTGCCTTCGATGCCGGGCACGAGGTGGCCGGTGTGGAAGGCGACCTGCTCGGTCTCGGCGAAGAAGTTGTCGGGGTTGCGGTTGAGCACCATGCGGCCGAGCGGGCGCAGGGGCACCAGCTCCTCGGGCACGATCTTGGTGGCGTCGAGCACGTCGAAGCTGAAGCCCTGCGCCTGCTCTTCGGTGAAGACCTGCACGGCCAGCTCGTACTCGGGGAAAGCGCCGCTCTCGATGCGCTCCCACAGGTCGCGCCGGTGGTAATCGGGATCGGCGCCGGAGATCTTCACCGCCTCGTCCCAGGTCAGCGAATGCGTGCCGGCCTTGGGCGACCAGTGGAACTTCACGAACACCGACTCGCCCTCGGCGTTCACCATGCGGTAGGTGTGCACGCCGAAACCCTGCATGGTGGCGTAGGAGCGCGGGATGCCTCGGTCGCTCATCGCCCACATCAGCATGTGGGTCGACTCGGGCATCAGCGAGACGAAGTCCCAGAAGGTGTCGTGGGCGCTCGCGGCCTGCGGCATGGCATGGTGCGGCTCGGGCTTGACGGCGTGCACGAGGTCGGGGAACTTCATCGCGTCCTGGATGAAGAACACCGGGATGTTGTTGCCGACCAGGTCCCAATTGCCTTCGTCGGTGTAGAACTTGACGGCAAAACCGCGCACGTCGCGCGCGGTGTCCTTGCTGCCGCGCTCGCCCTGCACGGTGGAAAAGCGCACGAACACCGGCGTCACCTTGCCGGCCTGCTGGAACGGCGCGGCGCGGGTGAGATCGGTGGCCGCGTTGTAGCACTCGAAGTAGCCGTGCGCCGCGGAGCCGCGTGCGTGCACGATGCGCTCGGGGATGCGCTCGTGGTCGAAGTGCGTGATCTTCTCGCGCAGGATGAAGTCTTCCAGCAGCACGGGCCCGCGCGGGCCGGCCTTGAGCGAGTTCTGGTTGTCGGCGATGGGCACGCCCTGGTTGGTGGTGAGCACCTGGCCGGCCGAGTCCACGCGAACACGGTCGAGCGTGCCGATGGTGGCGTTGCGGCCTTCGTCGGCCAGCGTGCCGGTCTTGTCGCTGCCGTACGCCTCCGACAAGGTGCTGCCGGTGGGCAGGCGCGAGGCCGGCTGCACCGTCGCGCCGGGCTGCGGTGCGATGCCGTTGGCAAAGCCATGCTCGGCCGGCTTGTTCGGGTTCGCGGGCATCGCCGCGACCAGCGCCTCGGTCTGCGCCGCCTTGAGCGCGGCGGGGTCGCCCTCGGCGCCGGGGGCGAGGCGGGCCGGGCCGCTGTCGGTGTTGCGTGCGGCCGCCTTGGCGGAGGTTTTCGAAGGGGCGGGTTTCTTGGCCATGGGCGTCCTTTGGGGTTCGAGGTCGTCCCATGCCAGGGCATGCCGCATGCCACGGGCCGCCCCCTCGCGGCGGCCGCGGGTTTGTCTCGACCTACGCGGCAGGGTGGCCGAGTTGCGCGCGCAGGTAGGGCGCAGTACGACTGTCGGAGGCGCTCGCCACCTCGACCGGCACACCCTCGGCCACGATGCGCCCGCCTTCCGCGCCGGCACCCGGGCCGACGTCGATCACCCAGTCGCTGTCGGCCACGACGCCCATCTCGTGCTCGACCACCACCACCGTGTTGCCGGCGTCGACCAGGCCTTGCAGTTGCGCCATGAGCCGCGCCACGTCGGCGGCGTGCAGGCCGGTGGTGGGTTCGTCCAGAACGTAGAGGGTATCGCCGCGCTGCGTGCGCTGCAGCTCGGTGGCAAGCTTGATGCGCTGGGCCTCGCCGCCTGAAAGTTCGGTGGCAGGTTGCCCGAGGCGCAGGTAGCCGAGGCCGATGTCGGCCAGCAGGGTGAGCGGCCTGCGTAATGCAGGTTCGTCCTCGAAGAAGGCACGGGCTTCGTCGACCGTCATGTGCAGCACGTCGGCGATGGTCTTGCCGCGCAGGGTGACCTTGAGCGTCTGCTCGTTGTAGCGCGTGCCATGGCAGGTAGGGCAAGGCGCATACACGCTCGGCATGAAGAGCAGCTCGACGCTGACGAAGCCCTCGCCTTCGCAGGTCTCGCAGCGGCCCTTGGCCACGTTGAAGCTGAAGCGGCCCGCATCGAAGCGGCGGGCGCGTGCGGCCGGCGTGGCGGCGAAGAGGCGGCGCACGTGGTCGAAGAGGCCGGTGTAGGTGGCGAGGTTCGAGCGTGGCGTGCGGCCGATCGGCTTCTGGTCGACGGTGACGAGCCGCTTGATGTGCTCGGCGCCCGCGTGCAGGCGTCCGCCGGTCGGCGCGGCGAGTTCGGCTTCGGTGTCGTCGTCGTCCGCCGCCTCCGGCGCCTGGCCCAGGTGCTCGCCCACCAGCTCCACCAGCGCCTGGCTCACCAGGCTCGACTTCCCCGAGCCCGACACACCCGTCACCGAGGTGAAGGCGCCGAGCGGAAAACGCGCGTCGAGCCCGCGCAGGTTGTTGCGCTCGATGCCGCGCAGCTCCAGCCATGCCCTGGGCGTTCGTGGCGTGCGCGCGCCATGGCCTGCAGGCGCGAAGAGTGCCTTGGCCGTCTGCGAGCCGGCCACCTCGCGCAGGCCCTCGGGCGGCCCGCTGTAGAGCACCTCGCCGCCCAGCTCGCCCGCGGCCGGCCCCACGTCGACGAGCCAGTCGGCAGCGCGCATCACCGCCAGGTCGTGCTCCACCACGAAGATCGAATTGCCGGCGCGCTGGAGCTGGCCGAGCGCCTGGAGCAGCGCCTCGTTGTCGGCCGGGTGCAGGCCGGCCGAAGGCTCGTCGAGCACGTACACCACGCCGAAGAGGTTGGAGCGGATTTGCGTGGCGAGCCGCAGGCGCTGCAGTTCCCCGGGCGACAAGGTAGGCGTGCTGCGGTCGAGCGACAGATAACCGAGCCCCAGGCTCTGCAGCGTGGCGATGCGCGAGCACACGTCCTGCGCGATGCGTTGCGCGGCGATGCGCTTTTCCTCCGACAGGTAGGGCGTGCGGCGCACGTCGGGCGCAGCCGCATGCGCGGAGCCGCCGGCGGCCACACGGCGGGCGGTGTCGGCACGCGCCGCCCGCCGGCTGAGCGTGCGCGCGTCGACGAGCGCCTCGAACTCGCCGCGCGCCGCCGGCGCAAGCGTCTGCGCCACCTGGTCGAGCGGCAGTTGCGCGAGCTCGCCGATGTCGAGCCCGGCGAAGGTGACCGACAGCGCCTCGCGCTTGAGCCGCTTGCCGTGGCAGTCGGGGCATGCACTGCCGACCATGTAGCGCGACACCCGCTTCTTCATCAGCGCACTCTGCGTGGTGGCGAAGGTGTGCAGCACGTAGTTGCGCGCGCTGGTGAAGGTGCCCATGTAGCTGGGCTCTTCCTTGCGGCGCAGCGCGGCACGGGTCTCGGCGGGCGTGAAGCCGGCGTACACGGGCACGGTGGGCGTCTCGTCGGTGTAGAGGATCCAGTCGCGGTCCTTGCGCGGCAGCTTGCGCCACGGCGTGTCGACGTCGTAGCCGAGCGTCACGAGGATGTCGCGCAGGTTCTGGCCGTGCCACGCCGGCGGCCACGCGGCGATGGCCCGCTCGCGGATGGTGAGCGAGTCGTCGGGCACCATGGTCGCTTCGGTCACCTCATAGACGCGGCCGAGGCCGTGGCAGCGAGGGCACGCGCCCTGCGGCGTGTTGGGCGAGAAGTCTTCCGCGTACAGCATGGGCTGGCGCGGCGGGTAGTGGCCGGCGCGCGAGTACAAGAGTCGCAGCAGGCTCGCCAGCGTGGTCACGCTGCCCACCGACGAGCGCGTGCTGGGCGTGCCGCGCTGCTGCTGCAGCGCCACGGCGGGTGGCAGGCCGTCGATGCTGTCGACGGCCGGCACGCCCACCTGGTCGATCAGGCGGCGTGCATACGGTGCAACCGACTCGAAGTACCGGCGCTGCGCCTCGGCGTAGAGCGTGCCGAACGCCAGCGACGACTTGCCCGAGCCCGACACCCCCGAGAACACCACGAGCGCATCGCGCGGGATGTCGACATCGACGTTGCGCAGGTTGTGCTCGCGCGCGCCTCGCACGCGGATGAAGCGGTCATGGGCGGGCGCGTCGCGCCGCGGCGTGGGCATGGGGCCAAGGCTGCCGCTCAGCGGTGCCGCGCCTCGTGCGAGGGCGAGGGCGACGGCTCGATCGGCAGGTGCCCGCGACGCCGCGAGTGGCGCACCTGGTCGACAAGGCGCGCAAACACCTCGGGCTCCACCGGCTTGGTCAGGAAATGGTCGAAGCCGGCCTGCAGACTGCGCTCCCGCAGCTCAGGGTCGTCGCGCCCGGTCACGCAGACGAAAAGGGCATCCACCCGCCCGGCTTCGCGGATGCGCGTGAGCGCGCCTTCGCCGTCGAGATCGGGCATGCCGAGGTCGAGGAAGACGATGTCGGGCTTGAACAGCTCGGCCAGGCGTGCACCGGTGATGCCGCCGAAGGCGGCGGCGGTCTTGCAGCCGAGCATCTGCAGCAGCTCGCAGGTGGCGCTGGCCAGGTCGACGTGGTCGTCGACCACGAGGGCGCGGATGGGCATCACGGCCAGGTTCTGGTTTCGCATGCCCATGGCGGGCAATCGGCGTGCCGCGTCGAGCGAACGCGCCCGACTGTGCAATCCGTCACGCCCGGAGCAGCCATCCGCTGCGCGCGGAAGCCGGCTTGACCGGCAACGCAGTTGCGTGCCGGTCGATTCGACGGCCGGAAATCCACGACCTCGACAAGGCCAATCTCATGCAACTCATAATGTTGCATGAAATCGAACACCCAGTTGTCGGATGTGCTGCACGTGCTGCTGCACATGGCCGAGCATGACGGCCCTGTCACCTCGGAGATGCTCGCCTCCGCCATGCAGACCCACCCGGTGGCGCTGCGCCGCTTGATGGCCGGCCTGCGCCATGCGGGCTTCGTCGGATCCGAGAAGGGCCATGGCGGCGGCTGGGTACTGGCCTGCCCGCTCGACCGCATCACGCTGCTCGACGTGCACGACGCTCTCGGTGCTCCGGGCTTCGTGTCGCTGGGCTTTCGCGAAGACCGGCCCGAATGTCTGGTGGCCCAGGCCGTCAACGAGGCACTGGGCGCCGCGGTGGCCGCCGCCGAGGCGCTGCTGCTCGAGCGCCTGGGCAGCGTGACGCTGGCCGCCCTCTCCAAGGACTTCCACCAGCGCATGGCCATCCATGGCCGTGCGCCGCATCGACTCGAGGAGCATCGACATGAACATTGATTTCGCTGTCATCGGCGGCAGTTTTGCCGGTCTGTCGGCCGCGCTTCAGCTCGCGCGGGCGCGTCGGAACGTGCTGGTGGTCGACGCCGGGCAACGGCGCAACCGCTTCGTCGACCAGGCCGGCGGCAGCTCGCACGGCTTCCTCGCGCAAGACGGCCGCGCGCCGGCCGCCATCGTCGCCGATGGCCAGCGGCAACTGCTGGCCTACCCGAACGTGCGGTGGATGGAGGGCCTGGCCGACGACGCGCATGCGAAGGCCGACGGCCGCTTCGAGTTCCGCGTGGGCGATACCCACGTGAGCGCCGGCCGGTTGGTCCTCGCCACCGGCGTGCGCGACGAGTTGCCCGCGGTGCCAGGCCTGGCTGAGCGCTGGGGCCGCAGCGTCTTCCACTGCCCCTACTGCCACGGCTACGAGCTCGACGCCGGCCCCATCGGCATCATCGCGGCCACGCCGATGGCACAGCACCAGGGAATCATGCTGCCCGACTGGGGCACGCCCACGCTCTTTCTCAACGGCGTCTACACGCCGACGGACGACGAGCTGGCAGCGCTCGCACGCCGCGGCACGCGGGTCGAGGCGACGCCCGTCGCCCGCATCGAAGGCCTGGCCGACGTGGTGCTGCAGGACGGCCGCGCGTACGCGATGAACGGCCTCTTCACGCAGTCCCGCACGCACGTCGCGAGCCCCATCGCGCAGCAGCTCGGCTGCGCGATGGAAGACGGCCCGCTCGGCCGCTTCATCCAGGTCGATGCAATGCAGCAGACCAGCGTGGCGAACGTCTTCGCCTGTGGCGATGCGGCCCGCGCCGCCGGCAGCGTGGCGCTCGCCGTGGCCGACGGTGCGCTCGCTGCCCTCGCCGCGCACCGCTCGACCATGCTCTGAGGTCAGTCCTCGTCTCGATCGTGCTTGCGATGCGGGTGACGGCGGTCCCCCTCATCGTCGTCCACCAGCGACACCGGCAGGCGGATGCGCAGGAACTCGGTGGCGTCCGACGCCATCTCGCGCCCGCCGCCGTAGGGGAAGTTGTTGTCGTTCACCACCAGCAGGGTGCGCGCGTCGAGGATCAGCACGTTCTCGATGGTGGTGTAGGGGAAGCCGAAGACGTGGCTGCCGTCGCCGTTCAGGTCGTGCGGGTCGGCGAGCTTCATGAGGTCCGCCAGCTCCAGCTTGCGCGCCACGCCACCGGCGGCCACGTCTTCGAGGTCGATGAGGTAGACCTTCTTGAAGGGCGCCGGGTTGGGCGAGGTCAGGGTGTTGCCGTTGCGCTCGAGCACGACGAAGCGTTGGTCGTCGATGGCGACCATGTCGCCGATGGCCGTGCCGGCCGCATCCAGCGGATAGAAGAAGCGGCGGCCGGTGTAGGCCTCGCGGTCGACGTCGAACTCGTCGATGCGTAGCGTTCCGGCGGCGTCGCCCGTGACGGTGCGTTCCAGCAGCGTGTAGAGCTTCGTGCCGCTCTTGTTGATGGCCATGCCTTCGAAGCCGCCGGAGGCCGGCAGGTTGGCGGTGGCACGGCCGGCGATCACGTCCTTGTGCGCCGGGGCGTAGACGCCCGGCAACGGGATCTCGGCGCGCAGCACGGTGCCACGCGCGTCGGTCTTCACGAGGTAGGGGCCGAACTCGTCGCCGAACCAATAGTGGCCGCGGTGGTCGCGCCGGAAGGATTCGATGTCGAAATCGGCGCCGGTCAGCAGGCGCCTCGCGCGGATCGCGGGCGCCACCGTCGGATTCGCCCCGTTGTTGTAGTGGTTCAGGTAGTCGGCCTGGATGGGAATCGTGAGCCTGCGGTTCGCATCGTTGAGTTCGAGGCGTGTCGAGGCGTCGAAGCGACCGCGCGCGTGGCCGCTCTGCCAGTCGGCTGCGTACGCCAGGCCGGCGCCGCCTTTCTCCGTGCGCCACTCGATGCCCAGCGTGTAGGCGCGCAGCAGCGCATCGGCCGAGTTGTTCTGGGCGCCGAAGCCGTTGTCGACGAGGAAGTGGAAGACGTTCTTCTTCGGCCCGTGCAGCACGCCCGAGAAGCCCTGCACCGGCTGGCGGTTGACGAAGGGCGGCACGTTGGTGCCGTAGGGGTTGGGCGCGGCGAACTGGCCGGAGGTCGGACCGTCGGCGAAGGTGGCGGCCGGCATGCGGGCGAAGCCGGTCAAGACCTGGGCATGGGCGGGGCCGGCGGCAGCGAGCAGCGAGGCCAGCAGGACGATGGAGTGGCGCATGGACGATGTGGGTGGTGGAAGACGCCGGGATCGTCCGGCAGGGCCATGTCAGGCGCATGACGCCCGTGCTACAACCACCAGGCACTGCATCGAGGAGACACACGATGAACGCGCCCCACCCTGCTCCATCCGACCAGCACCTGGCCAGCACGCACGAGGTCTTCAACGTCTCGCGCGAGCTCGCCGACTACAACCTCTATCTGCAGGACCACGCCCTCGTCGACGCCGTGGCGCGCGAAGGTGCCGCCTGGGCGCACGAGGACCTGGCGGTCTTTGGCAACCTCATCGGCACGGCCGAACACCTCGAGCTCGGTGCGCTGGCCAACCGCCACCCGCCGGAGCTCGACACGCACGATCGCTTCGGCCACCGCGTCGACCTGGTGAAGTTCCACCCGGCGTACCACACGCTGATGAAGACCTCGATCGAACATGGCCTGCACGCCTCGCCCTGGAGCGACCCGCGCGAGGGTGCCCACGTGGCGCGCGCGGCGCGCTTCTACCTGCACTCGCAGGTCGAGGCCGGGCACGGTTGCCCGATCACGATGACGTTTGCGTCCATCCCGTCGCTGCGCACCACGCCGGCGCTCGCGCAATGGTGGGAGCCACGCATCACCGCGCGCCGCTACGACCCGCGCAACGTCGTCCACACCGAGAAGGCGGGCCTCACCATCGGCATGGCGATGACCGAGAAGCAAGGCGGCTCCGACGTGCGGGCGAACACCACGCAGGCCCACCCGATCGGCGTGGAAGGCCCGGGCGAGGCGTATGAACTCGTCGGCCACAAGTACTTCGTCTCCGCGCCGATGTGCGACGCCTTCCTCGTGCTCGCGCAGACGCCCGCCGGGCTCTCGTGCTTCCTGCTGCCGCGCTGGCGGCCCGATGGCACGAAGAACGCGCTGCAGGTGCTGCGCCTGAAGCGCAAGATGGGCAACGTGTCGAACGCGTCGAGCGAGACCGAGCTGCGCGGCGCGCTCGCGTGGATGGTGGGCGAGCCGGGGCGCGGCGTGCGCACCATCATCGAGATGGTGTCGATGACACGCTTCGACTGCATGATCGGCTCGTCGGCCGGCCAGCGTGCGGCGGTGGCGCAGGCACTGCACCATTGCTCCATCCGCTCCGCCTTCGGCACCGTGCTCGCCCAGCAGCCGTTGATGCAGAACGTGCTGGCCGACCTCGCGCTTGAATCGGAAGGTTCGCTCGCGCTCACGATG
>DASWSY010000343.1:0-3902 GCA_036402415.1 Rhizobacter sp.
CGTGACCGGCGCGGTGGAGCTGCCCAAGGACAAGGAGATGGTCATGCCTGGCGACAACGTCAGCATCACCGTCAAGCTGATCGCCCCGATCGCCATGGAAGAAGGCCTGCGCTTCGCCATCCGCGAAGGCGGCCGCACCGTCGGCTCGGGCGTCGTCGCCAAGATCCTGGAGTAAACATGGTGCCCCCGGGCATTTCGCGCTGAACGCGCTCGAAGCCCGCCCCCCGAGGGGTCCCGTCCTGTCTTGGGGCGGCCCGGCGACAGGACGCCCCTCGGCCACAGCCTCTTCGTCGCGGCCCTAGGGGCCCCGACACTGCTCTTTTGGAGTCACCATGCAAAAGCAAAAGATCCGCATTCGCCTCAAGGCGTTTGACTACAAGCTGATCGACCAGTCTGCACTGGAGATCGTCGACACGGCCAAGCGCACCGGCGCGATCGTCAAGGGCCCGGTGCCCCTGCCGACCCGCATGCAGCGCTTCGACATCCTGCGTTCGCCGCACGTCAACAAGACGAGCCGCGACCAGTTCGAAATCCGCACGCACCAGCGCCTGATGGACATCGTCGACCCGACCGACAAGACGGGGGACGCGCTGATGAAGCTCGACCTGCCGGCTGGCGTCGACGTCGAGATCAAGCTGCAGTAAACCGGCTCCGGGTGGTGGCAGTTGCGGCTTCGCCCGCAGCTGCTACAATCCGCAGCTTTTCCGCTTTCGAGCGGCCGGAATCCAGCCGAGGCTGGAATTCCACCCCAAGTCAGCCCGGCCAATCGCTGTCGGGTATCGAAACAAAGGCTTCCGAACCGCAAGGCGAGGGGGCTGGAGAACACTATGAGTCTGAGCAACCGTCTCGGTTTGCTGGGCCGCAAGGTGGGCATGATGCGCATCTTCACGGACGATGGCGATGCCATTCCCGTGACCGTGCTGGACGTGTCCAACAACCGCGTCACCCAGGTCAAGACCGCAGAGACCGACGGCTACAGCGCCATCCAGGTGGCGTTCGGCACCCGCAAGGCATCGCGCGTGTCCAAGCCTGAAGCTGGCCACCTCGCGAAAGCGGGCGTCGAAGCCGGCGAAATCCTCAAGGAATTCCGTGTGGCCGCCGATGTGGCGTCCGGCTTCAAGCCCGGCGCGCAGATTCCGGTGACCACCTTCGCCGTGGGTCAGCTCGTGGACGTGCAGGGCACCTCCATCGGCAAGGGCTTCACCGGCACCATCAAGCGCCACAACTTCGGCTCGCAGCGCGCGTCGCACGGCAACAGCCGTTCGCACAACGTGCCGGGCTCGATCTCGATGGCTCAGGACCCTGGCCGCGTGTTCCCCGGCAAGAAGATGTCCGGCCACCTTGGCGACGTGACCAAGACCGTGCAGAACCTCGACGTGGTGCGCGTGGACGAAGCCCGCCAGCTGCTGCTGGTGCGCGGCGCCGTTCCGGGCGCGAAGAACGGCCATGTGGTCGTCAGCCCCGCCATCAAGGTCAAGGCCAAGAAAGGAGCCCAGTGATGCAGCTCGAGCTCCTGAATGAACAAGGCCAGGCGACCTCCAAGGTTGACGCGCCCGACACCGTGTTCGCCCGCGACTACAACGAAGCGCTGGTGCACCAGATCGTCGTGGCCTTCCAGGCCAATGCCCGCCAAGGCACGCGCGCCCAGCTCGACCGCGCCGAGGTGAAGCACACGACCAAGAAGCCGTGGCGCCAGAAGGGCACCGGCCGCGCCCGTGCGGGCATGTCCTCGTCGCCGCTGTGGCGCGGGGGCGGTCGCATCTTCCCGAACAGCCCCAACGAAAACTTCACCCAGAAGGTCAACAAGAAGATGTACCGCGCCGGCATGGCCGCCATCTTCTCGCAGCTGGCCCGTGAAGGCCGTCTCGCGGTGGTCGACTCGATCTCGGTCGATTCGCCCAAGACCAAGCAGCTCGCCGCCAAGCTGAAGGCCATGGGCCTGTCCAGCGTGCTGGTGATCGCCGACCAGGTGGACGACAACCTGGCGCTGGCCTCGCGCAACCTGGCCAACGTGCTGGTCGTCGAGCCGCGCTACGCCGATCCGCTGTCGCTCGTGCACTACAAGAAGGTGCTCGTGACCAAGGCGGCGATCGAGCAACTCAAGGAGATGTTCGCATGAGCACCTCAACGCAAAAACCCAAGCACGACGAAGGCCGTCTGGCCCAGGTGCTGGTCGCGCCGATCGTCAGCGAAAAGGCCACTTCCATCGCCGAGAAGAACAACCAGGTGTTGTTCAAGGTCCTGCGCGATGCCACCAAGCCCGAGATCAAGGCCGCCGTCGAGCTGCTGTTCAAGGTCGAGGTCGAGTCCGTGCAGACCGTGGTCCAGAAGGGCAAGGTCAAGCGGTTCGGCCGTTCGGTCGGTCGACGTGACCACGTCAAGAAGGCCTACGTGTCGCTGAAGGAAGGCCAAGAGCTCAACTTCTCCGGGGAGGCCGCGTAATGGCCGTCATCAAAGTCAAGCCGACCTCGCCTGGCCGCCGTGCCGTGGTGAAGGTGGTGCATCCGCACCTGCACAAGGGCAAGCCGGAAGCGTCGCTCGTCGAGCCGCAATTCCAGCACGCGGGCCGCAACAACAACGGTCACATCACGATTCGCCACAAGGGCGGTGGTCACAAGCACCACTACCGCGTGGTCGACTTCGTGCGCAACAAGGACGGCATCCCGGCGAAGGTCGAGCGCATCGAGTACGACCCGAACCGCACCGCCCACATTGCGCTCGTGTGCTACGCCGACGGCGAACGCCGCTACATCATCGCCCCGCGTGGCCTCGAAGTGGGTTCCACCGTGATCTCGGGCGCCGAAGCCCCGATCAAGGCCGGCAACACGCTGCCCATTCGCAACATCCCCGTCGGCTCGGTGATCCACTGCATCGAGCTGCTGCCGGGCAAGGGCGCGCAGATCGCGCGTTCGGCCGGTACGTCGACGACGCTGCTGGCCCGCGAAGGCACTTACGCGCAGGTTCGCCTGCGCTCGGGTGAAGTGCGCCGCATCCACATCGACTGCCGCGCCACCATCGGTGAAGTGTCGAACGAAGAGCACAGCCTGCGCCAGTACGGCAAGGCCGGTGCGATCCGCTGGAAGGGCATCCGCCCGACCGTCCGCGGCGTCGCCATGAACCCGGTGGACCACCCGCACGGCGGCGGCGAAGGCCGCACCGGCGAAGGCCAGGTGCCGGTGTCGCCTTGGAACACGATGACCAAGGGCTACCGCACTCGCAACAACAAGCGCACGCAGACGTTCATCGTCTCGCGTCGCAAGAAGTAAGAAGGGGCTGACATGACCCGTTCGCTCAAGAAAGGTCCGTTCGTCGACCAGCACCTTCAGACCAAGGTCGAGAAGGCGGTCGCCACCAAGGACAAGAAGCCGATCAAGACCTGGTCGCGCCGCTCGACGATCCTCCCCGACTTCATCGGGGTGACGATCGCCGTGCACAACGGCAAGCAGCACGTGCCGGTGTACGTGACGGAACAGATGGTCGGCCACAAGCTCGGTGAATTTGCGCTCACGCGCACCTTCAAGGGCCACCCGGCCGACAAGAAGGCCAACAAGAAGTAAGGATGACGACGATGGAAACCAAAGCTATCGTTCGCGGCGTCCGCCTCTCGGCTGACAAGGGTCGGCTGGTGGCCGACATGGTCCGCGGCAAGAAGGTGGACCAGGCGCTCAACATCCTGACGTTCACGCAGAAGAAGGCTGCCGGCATCATCAAGAAGTGCCTCGAGTCCGCGATTGCGAACGCCGAGCACAACGACGGTGCCGACATCGACGAGCTGACCGTGAAGACGATCTACGTCGAGCAGGGTGCCACGCTGAAGCGCTTCTCGGCACGTGCCAAGGGTCGCGGCAATCGCATCAGCAAGCCGACCGCGCACATCTACATCACCGTCGGCAACTAAAGGC
>DASWSY010000344.1:0-5795 GCA_036402415.1 Rhizobacter sp.
CAGGTCGTCGCACCGCTGCTCGCCTGCTGGCCCCTAACGCTGGAACGGATCGCCCATGCCATCGGCACGGGCGAGCGCGACCTCACGGCCGCCCTCGCGCAAGGCCACCCGCTGCCCCCGCCCACCCAACGCAAGCTGGTCACGCTGCTCGGCCTGAACCAGCGGCTGGGCGACGCCGGGCCGCTACCGGGCCCACGGTGCAGCTATGCGCTGCTGGCCAACGACGACCCGGCCATCGTCGCACAGGTCTATCAGTGGCTCGCGCAAGGCGAGCCACCCGCCATTGCGCGCGAGCTGGTCCCGGCAGCCTCCGGCCTCGCCGACCGCGACTGCAGGCTGCTGATGATGAGTCAACGCATCGCCTTCCGGCCCCAACTGATCGTCTTTCCGCGCGGGGGACCGAGCGCTGGCCTGCTCGATGCCACGACGCTGCCCGGCTACACCGGCGCGCTCGCGGTCGACCCCGCCACGTACCGCTTGATGCTGCGCACGTGGGAAGAAGTCATGCGCAGCCCTCAGCTCGTGAACCGGGTATTTCCCCGACCGGTGGCGCGCGGCATCCATGCGCAGCTACTGGCGCTACCTGACGCGCCGCTGCGGGACATCCTGCAGGATCTGGTCCGCATCGGCTGGTGACCCCCCTGCGCCGATCCGGCGGACCTGTTGCACGGAACACAGGCCTCGCTGTGCGCGCGCGCCTGCAGCGATGGCCATGACGGCTGGCCCGCGTCCACCTCGTAACGGCGCACACAGCCCTTGTGAGTATCGTATTGATACCTTACACTGCAGAGCCATGAGGGGTGGCATTCCGCCCCAGCCCGATCCGACCATGACCGAAACCGTCAAGAAGCTCACGCTGGCCGCCGTCAACAATGCCGTGAAGGCCCGTGGCGTCAATGCCGTCCTCTACCGTGGCAAGGAAGGCTACTATTATTTCGAGGGCCCGGACGTGCAGTGGGCCTACTCCTCCTCCGTCAGTGTGTTCCGCCTGAACCACCTGACCATGGAGCAATGGATGTCCTCGCTGGACAGGATCATTCTCGATAACAACGAACGGCGACCGGATGGCGAACCCGAAGTGGTACCGCTGCCCGCACCCACCCCGTGGCTGGACCGCGTCGTGACGCTGCGCCCGACGCAGGGCGACGATCAGACGTCCCGCACCGCCCGCGTGGTGGCGGAGACCGAGAAGCGCGTACAGGTCAAGCTGCCGGAGACGGGCCGTACGCTCACCTTCAACAAGGCCGATGGCCAACCCGCCACCAAGCTCGACCGCGACTTTCCCGGCTACGTGATGGAGCTGGCGGCCGCCGAGGCACATTGAACAGGATCCGACCATGGAATTTGATCGCTGGCTGGCCAAGGTAGAACACGAACTCGTCCGTCTGGGCGTGGATGCCCTCGAAGCCAAGGCGGAAGTCGATGAGCATCGCGACTGGTTCGAAGACCAGTTCGAGTCGGGCGCCTACCCGGAAATCACCGGCTTTGAATGGTTCACCCACCATCGCTGAGATGAAGCCCACCCGAACCACCCCCCAGACGCGCGCGGCGCGTCCCGAGCCAGTGCCCGAGATCTCCCCTGCCCAGCCCCTGCACGAACGTCTGGATGCGCTGTTTGCGCTGGATGAGCGCCGCCAGCGCGGCGAGCTGTCCGACGCGGAACTGTCCGAGTTCAACACGTCACGCGATGCGCTGCTGGCGGCCGCCGGCGAGACGCCGCTTGCCAAGGCGCTGCACGAGAGCCTGCAGCTCGTGGAGGTTCTGAAGGCCGATGGGGCGTGCCTCGACACGCAACAGACCGCGTCGGCCGCCACCGCACTACTGCAAGCCGGGGCGCACCGCATCGCCCTGTTCGCCGCGATGAAGGCGCTGCAACGCACGCCGGTACCAGCCGCCGGCACGCCAGCGTCTGGATACTCGGACCCCGTCGCCGGAGACTGACGGACACGCCACCGGCACGGAGGCGCGCGGCGCCTACGCGACCGGTGCGTCCGCCGAAGGGTCGCTGCGAAAGGCGAGCCGTCGCACCCGGAAGCCATCGCCCACCCATACCACCGATAACACAACGTGGTTAGGCGCATCGACCAGACAGGCCCGAGCCACCGCCTCGAACTTCGGATGTGTAAAGGCCCAGCCCGCGAGGTGCATGTCCGCCACCGTACCGGCCATGTAGTCGGCCATGCGGATCAGCGGATCGAGGCTATTCTGCCCCGTGGGAGACTGGGTCACGTGGATGAGCTTAGGTTGGTCAATCGTGGCTGCGCCGGGCGCTGCGCGACCCGTCTTCATCATGTAGAAGAGCAGCGATGCGATATCCCACACGATGCCGTCATGGCGCTCAATCATCGCGTCCCGGTCAGACGTCCAGCCAATGCCCTTGGGCTCGCCCACCTGATCCAGATAATCGAGCAGCAAGGCCGCAAACGCGCAGACGATGAACATCTTGCGCGCGAGCTTCTGGTTGCCCTTCTGACGCAGATCCCGCGCAAACGCCGCGAGGCGTTTCCTGACCGCCGCGAAGTACTCCTGCTGCGCCTCGCCCGACAAGGCCATCATGGTCTCGGCGAGCCGGTCGAACTCTTCGAGCTGGGCCACCATATCCTCCAGCCGCGCGAATGGCTGCAGAAAGCGTGAGTCGTCGTCCAGCACGAAGCTGACCGTGAAGACCACTGGGGCGTTCAGGTACCTGAGCATGCCATCGGCAGGCGCCCGGGTCTCCTTGATGTCCTTCGGGGCGATGTGCTGGATGTAGTCGAGGATGGTATCGAGCTTGTCGTGGTGAAGCAGCAGCACGAAAGCAGCCGTGTCGTTCTTTTTCGGATCCTCGAACACATAATCGGAGATGACGTGCCAGAACGCGCCGCGTGGCAGCGGCGCCAGCCAGCGCCGCAGATCAGCGAGCGCGCTCTTATCGAACACCGATTGCACGGCTTGGATGAGGTCGATCATGGAAGCGAAGGATGGTGGGCGACGGCGCAACGCGCATTGTCCCATGCGCGGCCGGCTGTCTTGTGGCCAGCACCGCCTCATCGGCCACGCTCCGGTAAGAACTTAATTTTCCCACGCGCGCTGCGCCGGAAAATTAAGTTCTTACCCGTCAATTAAGTTCTTACCCAGTGACGACCTAAGTCCTTGATTCTTCGTGCGGGAGATCACGCGCGGGGCTAAAGTTCTTACAACCCGCACCCGGGGTGCAAATTAAGTTCTTACGAAGTACGCCGAGGGCCACATATTGCGCGCAGCGCCCACTGACAGCGCTTCGATTCTGTACTAGGGTGGAACGTCGGCTCCGCTTCGCGAGCCCATCGGAGGCCGCTCATGACTACCCCGCCGGTTCCGGAACTCATCTATGAAGCGGACCGTATGTGGACCACGATGACGTCGTGACCGCGAGCGCAGATGCGATGATCCACAGGGCCACCGATTACCGGATACCAGATTAGTTATGGTCGCCGCTCCTGCCCCGACCGCTATGCGACGCCTCAGGCCGCCATCGGTGCGTCCGGGTGAAACCCTGCACTGCGCCGTGACTGGGCGCTCCGAGTTTGTGTACGGATTTACCTCGGGCCCGGTCCGATGGCCCGTTCGCCGCTGTGGCAGGCATCCCAGTCTGATCGTCTGCGGCGACCTGCTGCACGCATTGCGACAAGGCGAGCACGCGCTTATCCACGACCAGCTGCAGGTACCAGAGCGGACGATTCAGCGCTGGCTCGCGCGACTGGGGTTGCGCCCGACGCGCCCCCCGCGCCCACCGTCGTCCTCCATTGAACTGCCGTCGCTGCGCGAAGGCCCTTATTGTCCGTTGGCGGCGATGCCGGGACAAACGGTGCGGTGCGCCATCGCCGGCAAGGTACTGGTTCGCACGATCTCGACGGGACCCATTCCATGGCCGCTGGACCAGCAGTGCCGACCCGTCGTTTGGGGGGACCTGCTACGCGCGATGCGCTATGAGACCAATGAAGCGATTCAGGCTTGGTGGCATGTCGATGCCAAGACGGTGTCGACTTGGCGCAACGTCCTTGGCCTACCCAGTCCCGGCGGCATGAAGCGCAGCATCGCGCGCGATAAAAAGCTGCGCAAGGAGTATGGGCGGGTTCCGACGAGCGTGCTCGCGCAGGAGATGGGACTGTCGGTGTTCACCGTGAACCGGTGGGCGCACCGGCTCGGCCTGCCTGTGGCGCCGGTCGGACGTCCACGCCGCACCATGGCGTTGGTCCCGGTGCCGCCGGCCCGGGCGCTCTCGCTGCAGGCATTGGCGCCCGTTGCCCGGCAACGGCCAATCTTGGCCCGTCGCCCCCGGACGGCCCCCGTCGCAGCGCCGGCCTCGCCAGCGCCGGTCGCATTGCCAGTGCCACCCGCACCGCCCGCGCCACCCGCACCATCTGCACCACCCCCGCCACCGGAATCCACACAACGCCGGGGCTGGATGACCCTGTCGGCGGACTTTGTCGGCCCGCCTGCCTCGCTCGCGCCCCCGCCACCACTGCCCGCCGAGCTTCAGCTGTTTCCGCACTGGCTGGGCGGTCCAGCCACGCAAGCCCCTGCCATGCCCGATGGCCGCGCCGTCGTGCCGCCGGAGCTCACGCTAGCGCCGGCACCGGCTTCGGGGCGGGTCGCCCCTGCGGAGCCTCCCCCCTTGGACGCACTACGGCACCTGTACGAGCTACCCCGTGGCCATGACTGGAGCGTGATCGCCGCGCTGCTCGCCTGCTGGCCGCTGACACTGGAGCGCATTGCGCATGCGATCGGCATGGGCGAACGGGCATTGGTGGCGGCGATGGCGAGCGGCGTGCCGCTACCCGGCCGCCCACGGGGCAAGCTGGTCGCGCTGCTCGGACTGAGTCCGCGTCTCGGCAACCTCGGCGAGCTGCACCCGCCGCGATGCAGCTATATGCTGCTGGCCAGCGCGAGCCCAGCCCTCGTCGAACGGGTCTATCGCTGGCTCATACAGGACGAAGAGGACGCGATTGCATGCGAAGTGGTGCCGCCCACAGCCGGTCCCGCGAGCACGGACTGGCGCCTGCTGCTGCTCAGTCAATCCCGCGCTTTCCGGCCCCACCTGCTCGTCTTTCCGCGCGGGGGATTGAGTGCAGGCCTGCTCGACGCGCGACGGCTGCCCGCCTACAGCGGGGCGGTCGAGGTCGATGCGCTCGCCTACCGCCTGATACAGGGGACATGGCGCGAAGTCATGCGCACCCCCGCGCTGGCCAGCCGGGTCTTCCCGAGACCCGTCGCCCGCGCGATCCATGGCCACCTGTTGCACGGGACGCAGGCCGGCTTACGTGCGCGCCTGCAGCGCATGGCCCTGACCGGCTGGCCCGGCTCCGCCTCGTAACGGCCGAGCTTTCCGGGGCGGCGGGTAGCCACACCCGGCGGCCCGCTTCGCCAATGCAAAAATTTTTCAAAGGATGAAAGATGGCAACGTATCCGGCAACGCTGAAAGCCGATGGCATTGTGGCCAAGGTCATGACGGGCGATTATCGCATCGCGCAGACCGTTGGCTGCCGGGGTTACGAGCTCGCTAAGTTGCGTGACGGTGTGTGGAACATTGGCGCGCGCCTGAACACGAACGCGGCCCGCGCGGCTTGCAAGCGCCTGACCGAAGCGCGCGGCGTGCACCTGACCTACTAGTATGCGCCGCAGCCGATCCTTGAAGATGCCGAGGAGACGCGCCGCTTTGCCATGGAATGCGAGATGGACGCAAAACTCGCGAATTACGGTGCCTAACTGGAGCGGAGCATGTTTGAGTACCAAATCAGTGTGAGCCAGCAGGGGCAATTCCTGTTCCGTACGGA
>DASWSY010000345.1:0-5689 GCA_036402415.1 Rhizobacter sp.
GACCAAGGCGCTGGTGCTGGTGGCCGTGGGTGCAGTGGTGGGAGCGGTGGCGTGGCGGCTGCGCGCGCCGCGCGAGCCGGTGGCCGAGGTGGCCCCCGCGCCACTCGGCCGGCATGCGTGGTACGTGGGCGGCGCGACGGCGATGACCTTGCTTGTCGCGGCCAGCGCCATCTGGCAGAAGCAGGAGCTGATCGCGCGCGGCCAGCCGGTGTTCGTCGCGCTTGCGCCGGTCGACCCGCGCTCGCTGATGCAGGGCGACTACATGCGGCTCAACTTCAACGTGCCGCCGCAGTTGCTGGACATGCCGCCCTCGGCCACCGCCACGCGGCCCAAGGTGGTGGCGCGACGCGACGCCCGCGGCGTGGCCGCCTTGCACCGGGTGGCCCGGCCCGGCGAGGTGCTGGGGCCGAATGAGTTCCTGTTCGAGTTGACGCCCAAGGGCGGCGGCTGGATCCTCGTGAGCGACGCCTGGTTCTTCCGCGAGGGCGAGGCCGCGCTGTGGGAGAAGGCGCGCTTCGGTGAATTCCGCGTCATGCCCGACGGCCGTGCGCTGCTGGTCGGCATGGCCGACGAGAACCTGCAAGCGATCGAATCCCCCAAGGAGTGAAGAGATGTCTGCGACCGATGCCGTTATCGAAGCCTTGCTGAAGGCCCGCCGTACGCTGCAAGCAGCAGATGCCACGCCGCTGGCGAAATCCCTCGTCGCGCCCGACGACGCCTATCTCGTGCAGACGGCGGTGGCCAACGAGCTGGGCTGGTTCGAGGCCGATGGCGTGGCGTTGAACTGGAAGTCGGGCGGCGCCTCGCGCAGCGCCGGGCTCGGGCATTCGCCGCTGCCGCCCACCGGCGTGTGGACGAGCCCCGCCGATGCACGGCCGTGGCCCTTCCGCCTGCGCCTGATCGAAGCCGAGGTGGCGCTGCGGCTCGGGCGCGCCGTCGATGCCGCGCTCGCGGCCACGCTCGACGAGGCGAGCGCGCCGGCGCTGGTCGATGCGATGTGCGTGAGCATCGAGATCGTCGACTCGCGCTGGGTGCAGTCGGTGCAGGCGCCGCCGCTCCTGCGCCTGGCCGACCTGCAGTCGCATGGCGCGCTGGTGCTGGGCGACTGGGTGCCCTTCGACCCCACGCGCGACTGGTCGCAGCAGCGCTGCGAGGTGCACATCGGCGCGGCGGTGCGGGAATTCCGCGGCACGCACACGCTGGGTGACCCGGCCTACGTGCTCACGGCGTGGCTGCAGCACGCCACCGCCGACGGCGGGACGCTGCCGGCCGGCACGGTCGTCACCACCGGCACCTGGTGCGGCGCGCTGGAAGCGCGGGCCGGCGATGCGGTGCGGGTGCGTTTCGACGGCATCGGCGAAGCGGCCGTCCAGCTCTGACCTCCTTGGCATGAACGTGTCGCGAAGGCGGCAAGCAGGCGGCGCGGCGCGTTGATATGATGACCATCATGTAATGCCAACCAGGAGCCGACCATGACCACTTCCGCCGCCGCATCCAGGGCTGTCATCGCGGGTTATGCCCGCACCCCGTTCCACTTCGCGAAGAAGGGCCGCCTCGTGGGCGTGCGCCCCGACGACCTCGCCGCCACCGCGGTGAAGGGGCTGGTCGAACGCACCGGGGTCGATCCGGCTGACATCGAGGACCTGATCCTCGGCTGCTCGTACCCCGAGGGCGAGCAGGGGCACAACATGGCGCGCCTGGTGGTCTTCCTCGCAGGCCTGCCGCAGTCGGTCGCGGGCACGACGGTCAACCGCTTCTGCGGCTCGGCGATGACGGCCATCCACATCGCGGCCGGGCAGATCGCCATCGGCGCGGGCGAGGTCTTCGTGTGCGGCGGGGTGGAGTCGATGACGCGGGTGCCCGACGGTGGTTTCAACCCCTCGCCCAACCCGGCGCTGCGCGAGCGGCTGCCACAGGCCTACATGAAGATGGGCGAGACGGCCGAGGTGGTGGCCGAACGCCATGGCGTGTCGCGCCAGGCGCAGGAAGAGCTTTCCGTCGAGTCGCACCGCAAGGCCGCGAAGGCGCAGGAGCTCGGCCGCTTGCGCGACGAGATCGTCCCGGTGACCACGCCCGAGGGCGAGGTGGTCGACAGCGATGGCTGCATCCGCCCGACGACCTCGCTCGAAGGCCTGGCAGGCTTGAAGCTCGCCTTCCGCGAACCGGGCCAGGGCACGGTGACAGCCGGCACCTCCTCACCGCTGACCGATGGGGCGACGGCGGTGCTGGTGTGCTCGGAAGACTATGCGCGCAGGAAAGGCCTGCCCATCCTCGCGCGCATCGTCTCGACCGCGGTGGCCGGCTGCGCGCCGGAGGAAATGGGCATGGGGCCGGTGCCCGCGGTGAAGAAGGCGCTGGCGCGTGCCGGCCTCACGGTCGGCGACATCGACATCGTGGAGATCAACGAGGCCTTCAGCAGCCAGGCGGTCGCGTGCCTGCGCGAGCTGGGCATGGCGCGCGACGTGATCAACCTCGACGGCGGCGGCCTCTCGATCGGTCACCCGCTCGGGGCAACCGGCGCACGCCTGGTCGGCAAGGCTGCGACGCTGCTCCAGCGCGAAGGCAAGCGCTACGCACTCGCCACGCAGTGCATCGGCGGCGGGCAGGGCATCGCGACGGTGCTCGAGACGGTTTGACGATCAGGTCCCGATCGGCCCGCCATCGCGCTTGCGGATGACGACAGTCGAGGAGCGCGGGCGACCATCGGGCCGATGGTCGGGCCAGTTGGAGTAGCGCCGCGGGTTGGCCGGGTCGGTGCGCTCGCTGGGCGTTTCACCCGGGTGCTGGATGTTGACGAACATCGTGCGGCCATCGGGCGTGCTCGTCGCGCCGGTGACCTCGCATCCCGGCGGGCCGACGAGGAAGCGGCGGATCTCGCCCGTCTTCGGGTCGGCGGCGAGCATCATGTTGTTGCCCAGGCGCGCGAACTCGCCCTTGCCCATGGCGGTGCTGCTCATGTCGGTCTGGATCCACAGCACGCCGCGGCCGTCGACCCACAGGCCGTCGGGGCAGCCGAAGAGGTCGCCCCGGATGTTGCCCTTGGCCTCGGCGCGCTCGTTGGCCGGGTCGCCGGCCAGCACGAAGTGGTTCCAGGCGAAGGTGGCCGCGTCGTGGTCGCCGTCTTCGCGCCAGCGGATGATCTGGCCCATCACGTTGTTGGCGCGCGGGTTGGCGGCGTCGACGCCGGGCTGGTTGGCCTGGCCGCGGTTCGAGTTGTTGGTGAGCGTGCAGTAGACCCAGCGATCGCGGTCGATGGCGATCCACTCCGGGCGGTCCATCTTGGTGGCGCCGAGCGCGTCGCTCGCCTGGCGAGCCTTGATCAGCACTTCGCCCTGGTCGGCGAAGCCGTTGGCGGCGGTGAGCGGGCCCTGGCCGTGGGTGAGCGGCAACCAGCGGCCGCGGCCGTCGGCGTCGAAGCGTGCGACGTGGAGCGTGCCGTGGTCCAGCAGCTCGGCGTTGGCGGTGTAGCCGCCGGGGCGGATGGCGTCGCGGCTCACGAACTTGTAGATGTATTCGAAGCGGGCGTCTTCGCCGGAGTAGACGACGGCGCGGCCGTCCTTCGTCACCGCCACCGTCGCGCCCTCGCGTGCGGCCCGGCCCATGGCGGTGCGCTTGATCGGGGTCATCGTCGGATCGAAGGGGTCGATCTCGACCACCCAGCCGAAGCAGTTGTGCTCGTTCGGGTGTTTGCCGGTGTCGAAGCGCTCGTCGTGCTCGTGCCAGCGGTAGTACTTGCCCATCTCCTTGCGCTGGCCCCATCGGCGCTGGTGGGCGTCGGGCTGGTCGGGCCCCTGGAAGTAGAAGGCGAAGTTCTCCTCCGAGGTGAGGTAGCTGCCCCAGGGCGTGATGCCGCTCGCGCACTGGTTGAGGATGCCCAGCACGCGCCGGCCCGTCGGGTCGGCAGCGGTGCGCAGCATCGGATGGCCGGCCGCCGGCCCGCGCAGTTCGACCGGCGTGTAGGCGGTGATGCGGCGGGCGTAGCGCGAGGGGCGCACCACCTCGACCGTGCCGTCGGCCAGGCGCTTCACCTCGATCACGGACACGCCGTGCGCCGCCTGCGACTTGCGCACCTTCTCGGCCGACCAGTTGGCCAGTCCGTCGGTGTGCAGCAGGCCGTCGTCGCTGTACTCGTGGTTGATGGCGAGCAGGCCGGTCGTGTCGCTCAGGGCGTAGTAATGCATGCCGTCGTGGTGCATGCCCATCTGCAGTTCCTGCTCGGCGGCGGTGTTGCCGGCGTCGAACCGGAAGGCCGGGCTCTGGCCGGCGATGCCCACCGGCTCGCCCCACGGCGCCAATGCGTGGGCGACGTATCCCTCGGGCACGGTGAGGGTGTCGGCGGTGGTGGCCGGCACGCTCTTGAAGCCGAGCAGCGGGCCCGTGCCCGGGCTGGTGGCGCAGCCGCCGAGGCCCAGCGGGGCCAGCAGGCTGCCGACGGCCACCCCTGCGCCACCTTTGAGCAGGATGCGGCGCGCGGGGTCGCTGACGTCGTGGAGGCTGGGGTTGGAGGAGCGGTTGCTGTCCTCCATGGTGTCGAAATCCTTGGCCATGGCCTGCGGCGTGGGTAGGGTGGGGAAGCGCCCATTGGAGCGCCGCTTCGTGACAGCCGCCACCCCGGGATGGCCCCGAGCCGGCGCCGGTGGCGCTCAGGCGTCGGCGGTCGGCAGCGACAGCCCGAGGCGCTCGCGGATCGCCTGGCGCGAGGCGCGCAGGATGGCGGTGGAGTGATCGGGGTCGGCGATCGAGCGGGCCAGCACGAGCGCGCCCACCATCTCGGACAGCAGCGACACCGCGGCGATGCCGGGGTTCGCATGGCCCAGGCGGCCGAGCTCTCCGGCGATGAGGGTGGTCAGCCGCGCCGCGCCCTGCTCGAAGGCCACCCGCGCCGGCGCCGCCAGGCGCGGCAGGTCGGCGGCCATGGTCGCGATGGGGCAGCCCTGCTCGCGGTGGTCGCGGTGATGGCGCGACAGGTAGAAGGCGACGTACGCGGCCAGGCCCTCGCCGGCCGGGCGCTCGGCCGAGAGCTGTTCGAAATAGCCGCAGGCGGTGTCGAACATCTCGCCGATGGCGGCGACGAGCAGCTCGTCCTTGCTCGCGAAGTGGGCGTAGAAGCCGCCGTGGGTGAGGCCGGCGCGGCCCATGATGGCTGCCACGCCGATGCGGTCGGGGCCTTCGGCGCGGATGGCGGCCGCGGCCTCCTTCAGCACGCGGGCGCGGGTGCGTTGCTTGTGTTCGGCGTCGTAGCGCATGGGGCGGATGATATGACGGTCGCCATATGAACCTGTGCGGACATCTGGCCGCGTGCTCCCGCCATGCAAAATTCACGGCCCCGGCTTGAGGGAAGACCTGGATGGCGAGACCTGCGAGAATCGGCTCCCTTGCCGGCGACCGTCGGCCGCCCCGTTTTCACGTGGGCCCCGGCCCAGGCTCCCAACCCAGGCCGCATCTGCAAACCTCATTGGACTTTTCCGCATGAGCAACCTCTTCGACGCCAAGGTGTTGAGCGTTCGCCACTGGACCGACCGGCAGTTCTCGTTCACCTGCACCCGCGACCCCGGGTTCCGTTTCCAGAGCGGCCAGTTCACGATGATCGGCCTGGAGGTCGACGGCAAGCCGCTCCTGCGCGCCTACAGCGTGGTGAGCCCGCACTGGGAAGAGACGCTCGAGTTCCTGAGCATCAAGGTGCCCGACG